>NZ_JAMWYY010000015.1 GCF_024305175.1 Flavobacterium sp. | reverse complement strand
ATTTAACATGCTGAACATATTTTATTATGATTAAATTTCGAAACAAATCAAAATTTTATGTTAAAAAACAAGTTACTCAATTGTGCATACAGAACATTTATTACCTATTTAGTGAATAAAAAAGGAAAAAGAGCCTTATTAAGGCTCTTTTTTAACTAAAGTATTGAGTGCTTATTACTTATTCTGTAGCAAACTTATCCATAACATCAGAACTTACACCTGTGGATGAATAACCTCCGTCATGGAAAAGATTCTGCATAGTGACCATACGGGTAAGATCTGAAAAGAGTGTGATACAATAATCTGCACATGATTCGGCATCTGCATTGCCCAATGGCGAAATAGAATCGGCATAGCTATAGAAATCGCCAAAACCTTTTATGCCTGTTCCGGCAGTTGTTTTTGTTGGCGACTGAGACACGGTATTAACACGCACTTTTTTCTCTACACCATAATGGTAACCAAAGCTGCGCGCTATAGACTCCAGCATTGCCTTAATATCTGCCATATCAGTATAAAACGGATAAGTGCGTTGTGCCGCCATATATGTAAGGGCTACAACACTTCCGCCTTCGCTTATTGCGTCCATCTTCATGGCAACGCTAAGCATTTTATGTAATGAAAGGGCAGATACATCTATACCTTTCATAAAATAATCGTAATTAGAATCTGTATAAGGTATATTTTTCCTGATGTTAACACTCATACCAATAGAGTGCAGCACAAAATCTATTTTACCACCAAGTATTTCCTGGGCTTTGGTATAAAGGTTGGCAAGGTCATCTACATTGGTAGCGTCGGCAGGAATAATTTCTGAACCTGTTTTTTCGGCAAGGTTTTTAATTTCACCCATACGCATGGCAATAGGTGCATTGGTTAATACAAATGTTGCCCCCTGTTCGTGTGCTTTTTCAGCCACTTTCCAGGCTATAGAGTTCTGGTCTAAGGCTCCGGTAATAATCCCCCTTTTGCCCTTTAGTAAATTATGCATATCAATTAGAGTTTGCTGGTTTATATCAAAAACAAATATATAGCATTTTTTCAGTTAAGCAACGCCCTTGCGTGGTTAAGCGCAGAATCGGTAATGTCTTTACCCGAAAGCATTTCGGCTATTTCCTGCACCCTGCCTTCGCCTGTAAGCTCTTTAAGTTCAGAAACAGTTGTTTCGCCCTGTATGCTTTTAAACACTTTATAGTGGCGGTCGCCTTTTGCGGCCACCTGCGGTAAATGTGTTATGGCAAAAACCTGCATGGCTTTGCTCATCTCTTTCATAATGTCTCCCATTTTATTGGATATCTCACCGCTTACTCCCGTATCTATCTCATCAAAAATTATAGTAGGAAGTTTTGAGTATCCTGCCAGTACCGATTTTACCGCAAGCATAATGCGCGACATCTCACCTCCCGAAGCTACTTTTTTAAGCAGCCCGAAATCGGTTCCTTTATTGGCGGAAAGCAATAGGCTTACGCTGTTTTTACCATTTTCATAGTATTGCCCTGTATCGGTAAGCTCAAACTTAAAGCGTGCATTGGGCATGCCAAGCTGTGCGAGTATAGCCGTTACCTTATCTGTTAGTTTTGGTATTGCAGCATTTCTTTTTTCAGAAAGTACTGCTGCTGTTTCATCTGTAGCTTTTTGTATAGCTGAAAGTTCTGCTTCGAGTTTTTTAATTGTCGCATCTAACTCATCCGACTGCAACACCTTTCCTTCCAGTTCCTGCTGAATAGCTATAAGCTCTTCAACTTTGGCAACGGTATGCTTTTTCTGCAGGCTGTAAATTAGCTGTAGCTTTTGGTTGATAAGCTCAAGCCTCTCCGGATCATCAGACAATAAGTCGGCATCTTCCCTAAGCCCTGCAACAATATCATCAAATTCAATCAGTACACTGTTTACTCTCTCGTAAAACTGATTATACCCTACAGATAATCCGCTTATTTTTTGCAGTGCATTTTTTATTTCTTTAAGGCTTTGCACCACACCTACCTGCTCTTCTTCTGCAATTGCAAGTGCCCTTGCAACCGATTCTTTAATGAATTCTACATTGCTTAGCTTTTCAAGCTCGGCCTCCATCTCTTCCTGCTCCCCTGCCTTAAGGTTGGCATCTGTAAGCTCCTGAAGCAAAAAGCTGTTATAATCATGTTCTTTGGTAAGGCTTTCTTTCTGCTCTTTTGCTTTTGCCAGTTGCCTGTTTATGCTTTTATAAGCAGCAAGCTGTTTTTTATATTCAGCCAACAGGTTGTTATTACCTGCAATGGCATCTAAAATATAAAGCTGGTATTGCTCATCCGAAAGCTCCCTTGTTTGCTGTTGCGAATGTATATCTATAAGGAAATCGCCAAGCTGTTGCAGCTCCTGCAGGTTAACAGGACTGTCATTTACAAATGCCCTCGATTTACCCGATGGCAGTATTTCGCGCCTGATTATAGTTATATCATCATAATCAAGGTCATTCTCCTTAAAAAAAGGTTTAAGGCTGTAATCGGTGATTTTAAAATGTGCTTCTACAACACATTTCTGCTCTTTATCTTTAAGCGAACCTAAATCGGCACGGTTGCCCAAAACAAGCCCGAGCGCACCCAGTAATATTGATTTACCTGCACCGGTTTCGCCTGTTATGATAGAAAGGCCTTCCGAAAAATCTATATGTAGCTGCTCTATCAGAGCAAAGTTTTTAATGTGTAATGTTTGCAACATACCAATGTGCGGTGTTTTGCACAAATGTACTATTTTATATTACTCCATTTGGAAGAATTAAGCGGAGATATCTTGTTTAGCGTATCTACAAGCCCGGTTATGGTAACAATTGGGCCGTCTGAAAAAATCGAGACAATTTCATCTGACTTGGCATCAAAAAAGATACGGGTAAGAAACGCATTCGGGCGCACTTTGTTTACCTCTGCAAGTGTGTTTATTGCAGCAAGCGCTTTTTCTTTTCCTGCTTTAGGGTTTTCCGACATAACGTCAAGCGCCTGCCTGTGATAATCATAAAGTGCCTCCCTGAAAGGGCTGAATGTATTTGATAACAGGTCGGTTATTAAAAAGAACCTGTTTTGGTTACCGTCCTGCTGGCCCCAGCCTCTGTAGCCACTACCCTGTGCAAGCCCTACCATGTTTTGTGCAGCCTGGTAGTAAGGCGTACCGCTGTTAAGCTCAAACGAATCGGCATCCATACCAATTATTATATTGGCATAATAAGCCATTAGTGCAATAAGGTTAGATGTAAAAGCATTGGGGTTATATTGTAATGTTTCGTTTTCGAGATACCTGAAGCTTATATCCTTATCGTTAAAGTTTAATATAGGCGACTGGTAAGTACTGTTATATACCGGCCTTGACGATTGTACCTGCATGGTAGCGCTAAAGCTGTTAGAGTCATAAGCCGAAACGTTGATGTAGATAGAACAGTCTATACGCTCGTTCCTGCTAAAGTTGCGCGATGTCCAGCGGGTACTGTTCATGAACTCATTTAATGAGGTTTCCAGCGTCCTGAAAATCTGCGTGTTCGCATCGGTAATCCTGTCAGAATTCACGGTAACAGTACAGTTAAGTTCCTGTGCATGGGCCGTAAAAGCAAATAGTACCGCTGCTATTGTTAACCATCTATACATTATAGTGTGATTTTATCTTGTTAATTATATCTTTTGCTACCTCTTCTTTGGCTTTCAGCTCTTTTTCTTCTTCATTAAAATCTTTATCTATAAAGGTAACTTTATTGGTGGGTTTGCCGAAACCGGCACCTTCATCATTAAGCGAGTTTAAAACTATCAAATCTAAGTTTTTTCTTTTAATCTTCAGCTTTGCATTCTCAGTTTCATTTTCTGTCTCTAACGCAAAACCTATTAAAAACTGCTGTTGCTTTACCTCACCCAAAGAGGCCAGGATATCTTTGGTTTTCTCTAATGCTATGGTAAACTCAGCATCTGCTTTTTTTATTTTTTGTACAGCCACTGTTTTAGGCCTGTAATCCGCTACTGCTGCGGCAGCTACGGCAACATCAACCCCCGCAAAATACTCATGGCAGGCATTATACATTTCTTCTGCCGAGGTAACGCGTAAAAGCGTAACACTATCATGCTTCAGTTGCAGGTGGGTTGGCCCGCTAACCAGTATTACTTCGGCACCTTCATTTGCGGCGGCAAGGGCAATGTCATATCCCATTTTACCTGATGAATGGTTTCCTATAAAACGCACGGGGTCTATAGCTTCGTATGTGGGGCCTGCGGTAACCAGTATTTTTTTTCCGCGAAGCGGTAATGCATCTTCTATATGCTTTTCTATAAAAGCAATAATATTTTCAGGTTCTGCCATACGTCCCTCACCCGAAAGCCCGCTTGCCAGTTCACCAGATTCGGCAGGTATCATGATATTACCGTATGCGGTAAGTTTCTCGAAAGCCGTAAGTGTTGACGGGTGCCTGTACATATCAAGATCCATTGCAGGAGCAAAATAAACAGGGCATTTAGCAGAAAGATAGGTAGCTATAAGCAGGTTATCGGCACTACCCGATACCATTTTAGAAAGTGTGTTGGCTGTTGCAGGGGCAATAAGGAATAAATCAGCCCAGAGTGCCAGTTCTACATGATTGTTCCACACCGCATTTTCATCTTCTTCATTATAAAAAGAAGAGTTTACGGGATTTTTAGATAGTGTGGATAATGTGAGGGGGGTAACAAAATCTTTAGCGGCAGGTGTCATGATAACGCGTACCTGTGCACCTGCCTTTATAAAAAGCCTTACCAGCGATGCTGTTTTATATGCGGCAATGCCACCGGATATACCCAGTATTATTTTTTTACCGCTTAAAACTGACATGCTGTTACTTGTTTGGTTCCCTGTATGATATTTTATTATCAAGCCACTCTTCTACAGCAAGTGCATGAGGCTTTGGCAACTTTTCGTAAAACTTAGAAACTTCTATCTGCTCTTTGTTTTCGAAAATTTCTTCAAGGCTGTCATTATAAGTAGCAAACTCCTCAAGCTTCTCGATCAGTTCCTTTTTAATTTCGGTATTGATCTGGTTAGCCCTTTTAGCTATAATGGTTATAGCTTCGTATACGTTACCGGTCGGTTCCTCAATCTTGCTCTTGTTGTAGGTAACAGTGTTTACGGGAGCATGGGTTTTCTTTAAATCCATAAATGACTCGTTATTATTTAGATATTTGTTGTAATTCAGCATTCAGCTTTTCCAGTTTTTCGTCTGCCTCTTTGCGGTATTTTGTTTCGGGGGCAAACTTTATCAGTGCGGCATAGTGGCCCTTTGCAGCCTCCAGCCTTTCCAGTTTTTTAGACTGCACACTGTTTATAGCCAGCGTATAAGCGGCATCAAATTTATAATACAGGGCATCTTCTTTAAAAATGGTACCCGGGTGGTCTAATATAAAATTATCAAGCGATTTTATTGCAGCGTTAAAGTCGCCAAAGTATTCAGCAGTAGTGTGGTACTGCTTTGCAATTTCAAATGCTTTCTTTTCAAGTTTTTCATTAAGCTCCTTAACCAGTTGGTTTGCCTCGGGCATATACTGGCTGTTAGGGAAACGGTTTATAAATTGCTGCAATTTGTCAAGCGCCTTATAGGTACTTTCCTGGTCAAGTGAATATTTAGGCGAAAGCATATAATAGCTCTTGGCCCCCAGAAAAGAAGCTTCCTCCAGCTTTTCACTCGTCGGGTAGGTAGATGTAAAATACTCAAACTGGTAACCGGCAGTAAAGTATTGCTTGGTTTTATACAATGCCATCGGGTACATGTAAAACAGCTTTTCTGCCTGTCTTTTACCTTTATAAGAAGGCGATATCTGCTCTACAAGGCGTATGGCTTTAGTATATTTTTCCTTCTCATACATCTTGTCGGCAACTTCATACTTCAGCTTTAAATCTTCTGATTTAAGTGCTTTCTGGTATTCGCTGCAAGATGTAAATAATACGGCAATTAATAATATATAGAGGTATTTCGCCATTTGTCTGATTAAGTTTTAGCCACAGCCGCCGCCGGATTTTAAAGCAACTGCAAATTTAGTTAATAATTACACACTACAAAATCTTTTTTTTGTAACCTTAACAGCATAAAAAAGATGCCTTTCGGCATCTCCTTAAACTCATATATAAAGGTTTTATTGCATAAAAAACCGGAACCTATCCTATTTTCTTTACAAAAGCATCAATACGGTTGGCAAGGTCTTCATTCACATTTACAAGCGGCAGCCTTAAAACATCTTCGCAAAGCCCAAGCGATTTAAATACAGCTTTTATACCCGCAGGGTTGCCCTGCTCAAAGATCATATCTATAGCATCGGCAAGCAGGTAGTGCAGTTTATAAGCTTCATCTGCCTTACTTTCAAGACCCAGGCGCACCATGTCCGAAAACTGCCTTGGGAAACCTTCGGCAATTACCGATATTACCCCGGCCCCGCCTGCAAGCACCATCGGCAGCGTTATCATATCATCCCCCGATATTACTAAAAAGCCTTTTGGTGCATGTTGTATAAGCTTCATAGCCTGAACGATATCTCCGGCGGCTTCCTTTATACCGATTATGTTGTTAAAGTCATTTGCAAGGCGCATTACCGTTGCAGGCAGCATGTTGCTGGCTGTCCTGCCCGGAACGTTATAAAGGATTACTGGCAACGGAGATGCCTGGGCAACTGCTTTAAAATGCTGGTATATGCCTTCCTGCGTTGGCTTATTGTAATATGGCGATACCGACAGTATAGCGGTGAAAGCCTCAAGGTTGCGTGATTTAAGCTCTTCACAAACTTCAGAAGTATTATTTCCCCCTACCCCTAAAACAAGTGGCAGGCGGCCTGCATTTGCTTCTGTAACCGTATCTATAACAAGCTGTTTTTCTTCTTTGCTCAGCGTTGCAGACTCTGCTGTGGTACCCAGTACCACAAGGTAATTTATACCGTTATCTGCCTGAAAGTTTACAATTCTTTTCAGCGCCTCAACATCTACTGAAAAATCTTTTTTAAAAGGGGTTACCAGTGCTACGCCTGTACCTGTTAATGCCTGCATAGTTATATTTTGTTTAAGATTTTTAAATATTTAAAAAGCTCTGCAAGGAACTCTTTGTGCTTTTCGGCTGTGGTATTTACCATAAAATGATGAAGACGGCTGTCAGTAGCCGAAAAGCCTGCTTTAAACTTTGCATTGCTCTTAAGCGTTGCCAGCATAAGCGGATAACTGTCGGTATCATAATAGCTTACCAGCATATCAAATGGCTTGTTTATAAATGCTGCAACATCATCCTTTTTAAAGGTTCCCTCGGCATCTATATCTTTATAGGTATAGTAGCAGCAGTCTACCGTTTCTTTTGCATTTAGCCGCTCCCTGTAGCTCAGCAGTTCAATGTTTTTTTCGGCTATGCCATGCTTAACAAGCTCTTTTACAATGGCATTCCTGTCGTTAAAATACCGTTCATCTACAACTACACCTAATGTGTTAACGGCATCGGGCATAGGGCCTGGTTGATATTTGGCTAATAATTTCTTAATGGTTTTTTTTAAGCCAAAGTTTTTAATAAACTTCAAAAACATCTTACCTTTACTGATTGAATGCAAAATTACTTCAAATAAGTGTCATCACAAATGATAAACCTAAAAAAGAATAACGCTGCATACTATATGTTTGTGTTATTTTTAACGCTCATTGCCTTTACTTCCTGCGGGCCAAAAAAATTTTACAGCAACAGGGTTGACGGCAAAAAAATTCCTGTAACGGAACAATATGCCCCCCAGAGCCAAATTGAAAATTTTATAGCGCCCTACCGTGAGCACATTGATAACGACCTTGACAGTGTTTTAGCATGGTCGCCCGTAACTTTTGATAAAAGCAAAGGCAAATGGCAAACCAACATTGGCAACCTTATGACCGATGTAACTTTTGAAAAAGCCGATAAGATATTTTACATCCGCGAAAAAAAACACGTTGATATATGCCTGCTTAACCACGGCGGCATACGCGCAACAATACCACATGGCTTTGTAACCGCCCGTACCGCTTATGAGATTATGCCTTTTGAGAACAGCCTAATTATCATGGCCCTGAAAGGACAACAGATATGGGAAATTGCAGCCTATATTGCCAACGAGCGCAAACCCCACCCGCTTGCAGGGATGCAGATTGTGATGGATAAAGACAATTCGGTTAAGCGGGTTACCGTTCAGGGGCAACCGGTGGATAATAGCAGGATTTATTATGTTGCCACATCTGACTACCTGAGCAACGGCGGCGACCACATGGATTTCTTTAAAAAGGCAACCGCATCTTATGATATGGACTACAAGCTGAGGAACCTTTATATTGATTATTTTACGGAAGTTGACACTTTGCCGGTTAATGCCTCTGAACGTATAATTATTGAGTAGTAAAAATGAAAAGAAGAGATTTTATACAAAAATCAGCAGCAGGATCGGCAATGGTATTTGGCGGGCTGTCATTAAGCAGTTTTGCCAACACACCCGAAACCGAAAGTGCCAAACGTATTACCATACTGCATACTAACGACACCCACAGCCATATAGACCCGCTTGCCGCAGACGACCCCAAGCACCCCAACATGGGTGGGGCAGCGCGAAGGGCTACACTTGTAGAACAACTAAGGGCCGAGAACCCCAACACCCTGCTGCTGGATGCCGGCGATATATTTCAGGGTACGCCTTATTTTAATTACTATGGCGGGGAGCTGGAGTTTAAGGTAATGAGCATGATGAAGTATGACCTTGCCACACTGGGCAACCACGACTTTGATAATGGTATAGACGGTTTTTATAAGCAACTTCCCCACGCCAATTTTGATTTTGTCTCGGCTAATTACGATTTTAAAAATACAGTGCTTGATGGCATTGTAAAGCCCTACAAAATTTTTACGGTAGACGGGATTAAAGTCGGCATATTCGGGTTGGGCATACAGCTTGACGGGCTTGTAGATAAAAAGCTCTACAAAGAAACGGTTTACCTTAACCCCATAGATGTAGCGCAGGATATGAGCCGCATCCTTAAAAACGATGAGCAGTGCGACCTTGTGATATGCCTTTCGCACCTGGGCTTTATTTATGATAAAGACAAAGAAAAGGTAAGCGACCTTGTGTTGGCACGCACCACCAAAAACATAGACCTTATTATTGGCGGGCACACCCACACCTTTTTAAGCAAACCGTATGTTGCAGAGAACCTGGAAGGCAAGGAAGTATTGGTAAACCAGGTGGGCTGCTATGGCATTAACCTGGGCCAAATCGATTTTTACTTTGAAAAAGGCAGGAAAAGCTTTAAGGGCAAGACGATTAATGTGGGATAATCTAAATTCAGAGGTTAGATTTCAGAATTAAAAAATTAGAATTATTACTATTTTTACAAAACTTGAAACTAACAAATGAAGCATTTCTTTAAATACCACAACGGCTATATAAATATAGATAATGAAAATCTTTATTTAACCACTACCGGTAATTGGTCTGAAACAAAAGATATTATTGAAAAAAGTACAGTCTCTAAAAGAGACAACTTTAGTCGTATTGCTAACAAGCAGGATTTCTTAGTAGCAATTGGGATTATCCTTACAGGCTTTTTCTTTTATAATAACGACTTCAAATCAATAATTCTTCCCGTCTTAATAATTGGTGCTGGTCTGTTTCTACTCTTTAATTACACAAGGAGAGACTTTGGACTCCAATATAAAATACCACTTTCGAAAATTGATAGTATAATTTTAATCGATCAAAATGATATCAAAATTAGTTTTCGAAATCTTAATAATGAGCCTGATACTGAGACTTTAAAAGATGTAAATAACAAAGGCATTGAATACCTTACTAAACTTTTGGGAGAAGAGAAGGGAACACTTCAAAATAAATTATAGAAAAAAGCTGTTTCAAAATTACTTTTAAAACAGCCCTATTAATATTTTAACCAAATTACTTGCAAAGATTTATTTCTTTACCGCTGTCAGATTCAGCTAATTTGATAAGCAATTTCCCGTCAACCGAAACTTCATAACCCGCTTTTACAGGAACTTTAGTTTTATCGCCTGATTTGTAGGTTGATGTTGAAGATGATCCGTCGGCTTTTACAGTTACTTTTACTTCTTTAGAGCAGTTGTTCTTTAAATACACATCAAAGTAACCGCCTTCAGCCGTAACAACAGTTGCCGTTGAAACCTCCTGAACATTACTTATACCCTGAAAAGACAGTAACGCGAATGCCAGCAAAAAACCAAAATACTTAATTGTTTTCATGTTTATAATTATTAGTCAGTTAATTCCGCTAAAGTAAATATTTACATCATTCATAAATAAACTGCATTAAAAAATATTATTCTATAGTCCTGTAAACTCTGCACAACCTTACACATCATTCTCAAAAAAAACCGCTATTTTAGCTATACAATTAGAAAAGCCATACAAAAGCATGATTTCAGACAAACAGTTTCAAAAAGAACTTGATATAATTATTGCAAACGCCATTCGCGAAGATGTGGGCGATGGCGACCACAGCTCGCTGGCTTGTATTCCTGCCGATGTTACTGGCAAGGCAAAGCTGCTGGTTAAGGATAACGGCATACTTGCCGGGGTAGATTTTGCCAAACAGGTTTTTGCCTATGTTGACCCTGCCCTTAAAATGGAAACATTTATAACAGATGGTTCGCCTGTGCAGCACGGCGATGTGGTTTTTCATATCAGCGGCAGCTCGCAAAGCATACTAAAGTCCGAAAGGCTGGTGCTTAATGCCATGCAGCGCATGAGTGCCATAGCTACCAAAACAAATAAATATACCGAATTACTTAAAGGTACCACTACAAAAATACTCGATACCCGCAAGACAACGCCCGGCATACGCGCCCTCGAAAAATGGGCAGTAACCATAGGAGGAGGCAAAAATCACCGCTTCGGGCTTTATGACATGATAATGCTGAAAGACAACCACATTGATTTTGCAGGAGGCATTACCCCCGCCATACAAAAAACACTGGGCTATCTTAAAGCGAAGGGACTGGACCTTAAAATAATTGTAGAGGCCCGCAATCTCGACGAAGTGCGCGAAATTATGGAAAACCCGGGCGTGCACCGCATATTGCTGGATAATTTTGATTATGAGCAGACCCGCGAAGCAGTAGCCCTGATAGGCGATTTCTGCCAGACAGAATCTTCCGGAGGCATCAATGAGAGCAACATGCGCGAATATGCCAAATGCGGGGTAGATTACATTTCGTCAGGCGCTATAACCCATTCGGTTTATAATATGGACCTGAGCCTAAAAGCATTTTAATGTCGGCGGAACTGGAACATAAGCTGGAACGCATACCTGTAATTAAGCAGGTTGTACGCTTTGGTAAAAGCATTAAGCTCCCCTGGTCGGAAGGATTGACGCTTTACCACCTGAGCGAGCTTTATATTACAGGCATCGTTAAAGGCGATCTCTCTTACAGGGCGGGTGCCATTGCGTTTAGTTTCTTTATGTCGTTGTTCCCCTTTGCGCTTTTTATACTTAACCTTATACCGCACATACCGGTAGAAAATTTCCAGGATGACTTTCTACAGTTTGTAGAAGAAAATGTACCGCCCAACACCTATGAGGCCATTCACGGAATTATAGAAGACATTACCGGAACCAGTTACGGCAGCCTGCTTTCTACAGGTATATTACTGGCAATATTACTTATGAGTAACGGCATGAATGCCATATTAAGCGGTTTTCAGTCTTCCATGCACATTACCATAAAGCGTACGTTTTTAAGGCAGTATGCGCTTGCCATAGGACTTTCGCTTATTCTTTCGGTATTACTTATTATTACGGTTGCCGCCATTATAACACTCGAGGTTATAATCCACATACTTAAAAGCAACGGTTTCCTTACAGATGATGTTTATTTGCTGGAAATAGGACGCTATGCTTTTTTGGTACTTATGATTTTAACTACTACATCTGTTCTGTTTAAATTCGCTGCAAAAGAAACAAAAAAGGCTGCTTTCTTCAGCTATGGCTCAGTATTTACAACCATACTTTTTATAATAACATCATACCTTTTCAGTATTTACGTTACTCGTTTTGCACAGTATAATGAACTATATGGTTCTATTGGCACGCTACTTGTATTAATGTTGTATATATGGATTAACTGCTTTATTTTGCTGCTGGGTTTCGAATTAAATGCGTTAATTCATAAATTGAAACGAAAAAATTTATATATTTAACAAAAAACTAATAAGGTTATTATGAAAAAATACTTTCTAACATTCGTTATGGTTGCAGTTGCGGGTATTTTCTCGGCTGCTGCACAGGGAGTTATCGGTAAATGGAAAACAATAGACGACGAAACCGGTGAGGCTAAATCCATTGTAGAAATTTATGAGCAAAATGGTAAAATTTACGGCAAGGTGGTAGAAATTTTAAACCCTGCCAAGAAAAATGCCAAATGCACTAAATGTGAAGGCTCTGATAAAGACAAGCCGATACTTGGGCTGGTAATTATCCGCGGGCTTGAAAAAGATGGTGATGAATATACCGATGGCGACATACTTGACCCTAACAAGGGCAAATTGTACAGTTGCACCATTAAACTGGAAGGTAAAGACAAACTGAATGTAAGAGGATATCTTGGCTTCTCTTTATTGGGCAGGAGCCAGACCTGGACAAGAGTATAAAATACATTGGAATAATAGTTTCCCTAAACACTCCCTGTGCGGAGTGTTTTTTTTTATGCCCGCATAAGGTTATATTTGTATCAAATACTGCCTATGCCGTTTTTCACCGAAGTAATTTTACCCCTGGCACTGCCTAAAACCTTTACTTATGCCGTAAACGAAGCAGAATATGCTTTTTTACAGCCGGGCATGCGTGTAGCGGTACCCTTTGGGCGCGGTAAAATTTACACGGCATTGGTTAAAGACCTGCACCAAAATCCGCCGCAGCTTTACGAGGCTAAAGACATTCACCAAATACTGGATGATGCTCCGGTTGTTACTCCTGCACAGTTAGAGCACTGGCACTGGATAGCTTCCTATTATATGTGTACTATAGGCGATGTATATCGTTCGGCTATGCCGTCGGGCTATCTGCTGGAAAGCGAAACCATTATAATACCGCAAAAACAGGACAATTTTGAGCAGGATAGCCTTACAGATGAAGAATACCTCATCTATGAGGCACTGCAAAAACAAACCTCTCTTAAAATTCAGGAAATAACCGGCATACTTAATAAAAAAACTGTGCTGCCGGTCATTAACCGCCTTATCGCAAAAAATATAGTTTCGCTTAAAGAAGAAATAAGCGAAAAGTATAAGCCAAAAACCATAAAATACATACGCCTGCAGGATGAGTTTCTGCAACAGGATAAACTAAGCGAATTGCTCGATATGCTCTCCGGCGCTAAAAAGCAACGTGAGGCAGTATTGCAGTACTTTCAGTTACAGGCCACTTCCAAAAAACCTGTTAAGGCTAAAACACTCACAGAAGCCGGAGGGGTTTCTGTTGCAGTTATTAAAGCACTTGCAGACAAAGGCATTTTTGAAGAATATCATCTTGAAGAAGACCGCATACAGTTTAAACAGGCTGATGATACAGGCTTTAACCTTAGCGAAAAACAGCAAGTGGCTTTACAGGATATAAAGGCAGCTTTTGCAAAACACCCTGTAACCTTGCTGCACGGAATAACATCGAGCGGCAAGACCGAAATATACATAAAACTTATTGAGGAATATATAGCATCCGGCCAACAGGTTTTATACCTCCTGCCGGAAATTGCGCTTACCACCCAACTGGTAAGAAGGCTTACGGCGCATTTTGGCAATAAGGTGGCAGTGTATCATTCTAAATACACCAATAACGAGCGCATAGAAACCTGGCAACAGGTTTTGCAGGGTTCAGAAAAGGCACAGGTTATTATTGGGGCAAGGTCGGCTCTGTTTTTGCCGTTCCAAAACCTCGGGCTGGTGGTAATAGATGAAGAACACGAGCAAAGTTTTAAGCAGCAGGACCCTGCCCCTCGCTACAACGCCCGTGATGCGGCAATAGTGCTGGCCGGCTATTTTAATGCAAAGGTTTTATTAGGCTCTGCCACACCAAGCATAGAAAGCTACTATAACGCCACACACGGTAAATATGGCTATGCCGAAATTAAAGAACGCTATGGCAAAGTAGTGCCTCCTGAAATTGTACTGGTTGACCTTAAAGACAAGTACAAACGCAAACGCATGACTGGGCACTTTAGCGACACGCTTACCGAAGCGATTGCCGAAACACTCTCTAATGGTAAACAGGCAATACTCTTCCAGAACCGCAGGGGGTTTTCGCCGTGGGTAGAGTGCATGACCTGCGGGCACGTGCCGCAATGCCCCCAATGCGATGTGAGCCTTACCTACTATAAGTATAAAAACCAGCTACGCTGCCATTATTGCGGCTACCATATAGCCAACCCTACCCATTGCCACCAGTGCCACTCGGCAGACCTTTCTACAAAAGGGTTTGGTACTGAGCAGATAGAACTGGAACTTAAAGAGCTTTTTCCTGATAAAAATTCATGGCGAATGGACCAGGATACCACAAGGGGAAAATATGGCTATGAAAAAATTATTGATGCGTTTAAAAATCAGGAAATAGATATACTGGTTGGCACGCAGATGCTTGCCAAAGGATTACATTTTGATAATGTGGGGCTTGTGGGGATACTCAATGCCGATAATATGCTGTACCAGCCAGATTTCAGGGCTTTTGAGCGTGCTTACCAGATGATGGTACAGGTGGCGGGCCGTGCAGGGCGCAAAGATGAACGCGGCAAGGTATATATACAAACCTACAACCCGCTGCACAATATCATCCAGCAGGTTACGGATAATGATTATGAGGCTATGTATAAAGAACAGCTTTATGAGCGGAATAATTTTAAGTACCCCCCATTTTACAGGCTTGTAAAGCTAACGCTTAAACACAAAGATTTTGAAAAGCTAAAAGACGGGGCCATGTGGCTGTATAATGTGCTGAGCAATAATCTCAATACGCCTGTACTTGGCCCGGAGGAACCTGCCATAAGCAGGATAAGGAATGAATACATCCGTACAATAATGATAAAAATACCGCAGGGCAGTGCGCTGGCGGGTACAAAAGCTGTTATAGAAAGGGCATTATCAAGTTTTGAGGCTATACCCCAGTATAGGTCGGTAAGGGTGTCTGTTAATGCAGATCCTTATTGAAGATTACTAATTGCTTTTGCAAGGTCTTCCTTTTTATTACGGCTAAGTGGTATTTGTGTAGTACCTATTTCGGCAAACTTGCTGTTAAAGCGCTCTACCCTTTCAATATTGATGATGTATGATTTGTGTACCCTTAAAAACGTATCGGATGGCAGTTCGGCTTCAAAAGATTTCATGGTGCTTAGTACCAAGTGAGAGCCTTCGTCTGTAATAATCTTAATATAATCACCAAAGGCCTCAATCCATTTAATTCGCGAAATGTAAATCTTAAGGTTCTTAAGGTTACTCTTTACAAAAATAAACTCTCCCTCCTCTTCAGGCACTTCCTTTCGCATCTGGTGAAGTTCTATCGCCTTTTGCACCGCTTTGTTAAAACGGTCTTTGGTAACGGGCTTGTGCAGGTAATCTATTGCGGCATAGTCAAAAGCCTTTAAGGCGTAATCAGATTTTGCCGAAACAAAAATAATCTGGGGCCTTGCCTTTAGCCCGTCAAGCAGGTCAAATCCCGTTTGTACCGGCATTTCTATATCAAGGAAAAGCAAATCTACATCCTTGTGCAAAATGCAGGCGCGGGTTTCGGAAGCATTCGAAAAATCACCAATAAGATTAAGGTCCGGATGTTCGTTAACCAGTTTAGCTATAGTTATCCTATGTATGGTGCTGTCATCAACAACTACACAGTTAAGTTTCATTTCAGGTCTTATTAGTAAGGTTTATGGTAATATAAGCTTTTTTTGTTGGGCGTGATTACAAATATAAAGAAAATTACCATTTTTGTTAATAGAAAAAAGCATTTTTAAACCTTGCGCAATAAATAAAAATTACTATTTTTGCACCCAATTTTTACATTAAAATTTATCATTATGAACAACTATGAAACTGTTTTCATCTTGAATCCCGTTTTATCTGAAACCCAGGTAAAGGAAACAGTAAGTAAATTTGAAGATTATCTTACTTCTAAGGGTGCCGAGATTGTAGCAAAAGAAGACTGGGGCCTTAAAAAACTGGCCTATGAAATCCAGCACAAGAAAAGCGGATTTTACCACCTTTTCCAGTTTAAAGCATCAGGCGAAGTTATGCTTGGCTTTGAAACTGAATTCAGGCGCGATGAAAGGATTATGCGTTTCTTAACCGTAAGCCTTGACAAACACGCTTTATCATGGGCAGAAAGAAGGAGAGAAAAACTAAAATCTAAAGCAAACTAATTATGTCAAGTATAGAACAGTCAGCTAAAGGGAAAAAAGACGGAGATATCAGGTATCTTACGCCTTTAAACATAGAGACGAACAAGACTAAAAAGTATTGCCGTTTCAAGAAATCAGGTATTAAATATGTAGATTATAAAGATCCTGATTTCCTACTGAAATTTGTTAACGAGCAGGGAAAAATACTTCCGCGCCGCCTTACCGGTACATCTCTTAAATACCAGAGAAAAGTATCTGTAGCTATTAAAAGGGCACGTCACCTTGCATTAATGCCATATGTGGCTGATTTACTAAAATAAAAAAGAGGCAATATTATGGAACTTATACTAAAACAGGACGTACAGAATTTAGGATTTAAAGATGATATCGTTACAGTAAAGCCCGGATATGGCCGTAACTATTTAATTCCTCAGGGACTTGCTACAGTAGCAACCCCAACTGCAAAAAAAGTATTGGCAGAAAACCTTAAGCAAAGGGCATTTAAAGAGCAAAAGCTTGTAGACGATGCTAACAAAATTGCTGAAGCGATTAAAGGCCTTGAAATAAAAATTTCTGCAAAAGCAGGCGGCGAAAAACTATTTGGTTCTGTAACCAATGCTGATATTGCCGAAGCTCTTGAGAAAAACGGACACAGCATAGAGAAGAAGTATATAAACAGTGGTATCGTTAAGCGTACCGGTAAATATACTGCTAACGTAAGGCTACACCGCTATGTTATCGTTGAGCTTCCTTACGAGATTGTTGCTGATCAGCAAAACTAATCTATACGATTATAAAAAAAGCCTTCCGCTAACCCGGGAGGCTTTTTTATTTACGCACTTTACGGATTGTTAATCATGGAATTGGTTAATGGTTAAACTGACGAAACAAATAACTTTAAACTTTAAACCTGAAACTTTACAGATGAAATATACCCGCCTGACAAAAGAACAGCTTGAAGAACTTCATCCCGAATTTATACGCTTTCTTGCTTCACAACAAATAGATAAAAATGAATGGGATACCATTAAAGCCGAAAAACCGGAAGTAGCCGAGCAGGAACTGGATGTTTTCAGCGACCTGATATGGGATGCCGTGGTTGACAAAGCCGAGTGGCTGGAACATTACAGCAAGAACCACATTTTTGTATTTAAGCTTGGCAGGGAAGAAATGGAAAGCATAGTAATACACGCCCATGCTACCCACATTGATTTTATGAGCGCAGGTGGGCTGCAATGGCTTAACGAAAATATATTTTCTGAAGAGGTAAAGGTAACACGCGGTAAAAAGGCTTTTGGTGAAGACCGCAATGCAGAGGTTTTTGCATTGATAGAGCAGGGCGCTATTTTAAGCGACGGAACGCTGTACCGCCAGCTTGAAGATATGTTTTAAGCAGATAGGTTTTTGTTTTATACTCGCAAAAGTTTGGCTAAATTAGCGCATCAATAAATTGGGTAAATGGATATTCTTCAAAAAATAACCGCATTGCGCGAAGAGCTGCAACAGCACAATTATAATTACTATGTACTGGATGTACCGGTAATTACCGACCTGGAGTTTGATATGAAAATGAAAGAACTTCAGGAACTGGAAGCAAAACACCCGGAATTTTTTGATGAAGACTCCCCTACCCAGCGCGTGGGGGGCGGCATTACCAAAAACTTTACTACTGTTGTGCACGAGCACCGCATGTATTCATTAGATAATGCTTACTCTAAGGAAGAGCTTGCCGACTGGGAAGCCCGTGTGCAACGCGGCCTTGGTAATGCACCTGTGCAATTTACCTGCGAGCTGAAATATGACGGCGCATCAATAAGTATAACTTATGAAAATGGCAAGCTGGCAAAAGCAGTTACCCGGGGCGATGGCTTTCAGGGAGATGATGTTACCACAAATGTTCGCACTATAAAATCAGTCCCTTTAAAATTAAAGGGTGATTATCCTGAAAAATTTGATATACGCGGAGAAATCATCCTTCCGCTTGAAGGGTTTGCCAAAATGAACCAGGAGCTTATCGAGCTTGGCGAAACACCTTACTCCAATCCAAGAAATACAGCTTCCGGCAGCCTTAAATTACAGGACAGCGCACTGGTAGCAAAACGCCCGCTGGATTGCCTGCTCTACTCTATTATAGGAAATAACCTGCCCATTGCCACACAATATGAAGGCCTTGAAAAAGCCCGTAATTGGGGCTTTAAAGTACCAAAAGAAGCGAAGCTTGCCCAAAATATGGAGGGATTACTGGCTTTTATAGATTACTGGGACACCCACCGCCACGACCTGCCCTATGAAACGGATGGAGTGGTTATAAAAGTCAACGACATACACCAACAGGAAGAACTGGGTTACACCGCCAAGTCGCCACGCTGGGCTATTGCCTATAAATTTAAGGCAGAACAGGCTTCTACAAAATTCAACTCCATATCTTACCAGGTGGGGCGCACAGGCGCTATTACCCCTGTTGCCAACCTGGAGCCGGTACAACTGGCAGGCACTATTGTAAAACGTGCATCTTTGCACAATGCAGACCAGATTGAAAAACTGGATGTAAGAGTAGGTGACACAGTATTTGTAGAAAAAGGCGGCGAAATAATACCTAAAATTATAGCTGTAGATTTTACCAAAAGGCCAGAAGACCTTATGCCTACCGAATACATACACAAATGCCCTGAATGTTTAACCGAGCTGGTTAGAAAAGAAGGCGAGGCACAGCATTACTGCCCTAACTTTTACGGCTGCCCGCCACAGATAATAGGGCGCGTGCAGCACTATATATCCCGCAAGGCAATGGATATTGAAGGGCTGGGCGGCGAAACGGTGGCTTTGTTGTATAACTCAGGGCTTATAGAAAACTATGCCGACTTATATGAGCTTAAAAAAGAGCAGATTGTACCACTGGAGCGTATGGCGGATAAATCGGCGGAAAACCTTATCAACGGCATTGAGAAGTCGAAAGAAATACCTTTTGAGCGGGTGTTGTATGCGCTGGGTATTCGTTATGTGGGCGAAACAGTTGCCAAAAAACTCGCTAAGCATTATAAAACTATAGATAATCTTGCCACTGCCTCTTTGATGGATTTGATTTTGGTAGATGAAATAGGCGAACGCATTGCACAAAGTGTAGTTGACTTTTTTGAGAATGAACAGAACAGGACACTTATTGAACGGCTTAAAGGCTATGGCGTTCAGCTTGAGGTTAAAGATGTAGCAAGCACTACTGTAAGCAACAAGCTTGCAGGTAATACTTTTGTAGTATCGGGTGTGTTTGCCAAATTCTCACGCGATGAGCTTAAAAAAGCTATTGAAGATAACGGCGGCAAAGTGGGCAGCTCCATTTCATCTAAAACTAACTATGTGGTCGCAGGCGATAATATGGGCCCTGCCAAGCTGGAAAAAGCGCAAAAGCTGGGCGTGAAGATTATCAGTGAAGATGAGTTTATTGAGATGATTAGGTAGAAAAAAGCATTAATTCACATAATCATAATCAATTACTAAAACAATATGAAATACTTTCTGATTTTATTCACATTCATTATGGTATTAGGCTGTAAAGGCGGTAGTAATAGCGTCACAGAAGCTGATGTTGCCAGAGCTATAAAAAAAGCTGATGAAGCAAAGATTCTAATGAATGATGGGAAGTTCGAAGAAGCAGCTTTAAAATTTGAAGAGGCTTATAAAACAAATACTGACAATTTTGACTATTTAATGCATGCTATCGATAACTATAATCAGGAAGGCGAGTATGAAAAGTCACTTCAATTACTTGAAAAATATTCTGCAGACTATACCGATAGCCCTGTCTATTTTCAACTAAAAGCGGGCGTTTACCAGCTTATAGGTGATATGAAGTCTGCCAAGCAAAACATCCAGAAAGCTTATGAAGTTTGGGAACCTATAGAGATCAATGATTTAAATAATGAATCAGATCTAATGCCTTTAACAGGTTATGCAATGTTAGAGGCTGGTGCAGGCTACCAGCAAAAAGCCCTTCAACGTATGAATGATGCATTAAAGCTTGAGTGGTTGTCGGAAAGGAATAAGGAGTATCTTCAGCAAATACGAAATGAAATTGAATATTATGACAGCAAAAGCAGTATAATATTAGAATACACCAATGACATCATAATTTGTACAACAAATATAGACAGCCTTAAAGCTGTTTTGTTTAAGAATCATATTAATATTTCAGGAAGTTCTTCCAGAGGAAAGCAAGCAGGTAAGGTATATGTTGCTGAACGCTTCCGCAGGGGAATTGAGAAACTGAATATTACACCTTGTCAGGATTCAATACAATAGCTAATCAGCTTTAAAAAATGAATATCAAACTACTCGCTATAGGCAAAACGGATAACAAGGCACTACAAACGCTGATGGACGATTACCTGAAGCGACTGTCTTTCTATATCAAATTTGACCTTGAGGTAATACCTGACATCAAGAACGTAAAAAACCTTAGCGAGGCACAGCAAAAGGAAAAAGAAGGCGAACTGATACTCTCTAAACTTACCCCTACCGACCAGTTAATATTGCTCGACGAGAATGGAAAAAGTTTTAGTAGTGAGGGCTTTGCCGATGAGCTGCAAAAGAAAATGAACTCAGGGATTAAAACACTTGTGTTTGTAATCGGCGGGCCTTACGGCTTTTCGGATTCTGTGTATAGCAAAGCACAGGGCAAGATTTCGTTATCAGCCATGACGTTCTCTCACCAAATGGTGCGATTATTCTTTATCGAGCAGGTGTACCGGGCATTTACCATACTTCGTAATGAGCCGTATCATCATAGGTGATTGAAGATTTATGATTGAAGATTTATGATCGAAGATTTTAATATTAAAAATTGAAGAATTAGTTCTCTGAGAAGAATCTTCAAATTTTCAAATTGGCTAATTTTCAAATTGTTTAAAAATCTTCACCGCCTCAGCAGCTTCCTTTACATCGTGCACACGCAATATATTAGCGCCTTTGGCAAGTGCTATGGTATTAAGTACGGTAGTACCGTTAAGAGCTTCCTGAGGCGTTGTGCCCAGTAATTTATAAATCATAGATTTGCGCGACACTCCTGCTAAAATTGGGAGTCCTGTCATTTTAAACAATTCCAGCTTTTGCAGCACCTCATAGTTTTGCGGCAATGTTTTTGCAAATCCAAAGCCGGGATCTATAATAATATCGTTTATACCATGCTTTCGAGCTTCCTCAATACGTTCAGAAAAATAAAACAGCATTTCCTTTACAATATCCTCATAATCGGTAAGCTTAACCATAGTTTGCGGTGTACCCCGCATATGCATCATGATGTAAGGCACCTTCAGCCTGCCTACGGTTTCCATCATGGCATCGTCAAGCCTTCCGGCAGAAATGTCATTTACTATCGCAGCCCCCGCATGTACACAGGCTTCGGCCACATCAGCCCTGAAAGTATCGATAGATACCAGTGCGTCGGGAAAGTTCTTTTGCAGCAGCTCCACCACCGACACGGCGCGTTTTAACTCTTCTTCATTCGTTACATGGTCAGCGTTAGGCTTACTGCTGTAAGCACCTACATCAATAAAATCAGCACCGTCGTTAAGCATTTTTTCGGCCTGGCGCAGCAGTCCTGCCTCATCTTTATATTTTCCGCCATCATAAAAAGAGTCGGGGGTACAGTTTAAAATACCCATTATTTTTGGCGATGAAAGGTCGGTTAATGTGCCCCTGCAGTTAATAAGCATAGTCTGATTTGGCTGTACCCCTTTTGTATTGGGGCGTTTTTTACTACATTTGAATCTTCACACAAAGATACTACTTAAATGAGTAATACCTCAGCCGAATATGACAGCGTGATTGCAAAGTGCAGAGAGCTGTATATCAACAAAATGAAAGATTACGGTTGTGCCTGGCGCATATTAAGGCTGCCTTCTTTAACCGACCAGATTTTTATAAAGGCACAGCGCATACGCAGCCTTCAGGAAAATGAAGTGCGCAGGGTAGATGAAGATGAAACCGGCGAGTTTATAGGGATAATCAACTACTCGGTAATGGCGCTTATACAGCTTGAAAAGGGCATTGCCTCGCAGCCTGACCTTTCTGCCGATGAGGCAGCAAGGCTGTATGATGAAAAAACAGCCCAAACCAAAGCCCTGATGGAAGCCAAAAACCATGATTATGGCGAGGCATGGCGCGATATGAGGGTAAGCTCGCTTACCGACCTGATACTGCAAAAGCTGCTCCGCGTAAAGCAGATAGAAGATAATAAAGGTAAAACCATAGTATCTGAAGGGATAGATGCCAATTACCAGGACATGATAAACTATGCTGTGTTTGCTTTAATACACATAGGTTTTAATCAATAACAAGTCATTAACAAATCGGGTTAATTTTAGCCTTATTTTTGAAGAAAAACAGTAACAGATGGAAAACAACAAAAGAACCATTGCCATAGTAATACGCATTCTTATTGCCTTTTTGTTCCTGCTTTCAGCAGTAGCAAAACTATACCCGTCGCCATATTTTGCTATTTCAACCTTCGAGGTTAAGCAATTATATACCATGGGCTTTTCTGAAGCTTTTGCTCCTTATTTTTCAAGGACACTGATAGGTATAGAGTTTGCGCTGGGGCTGTTATTACTGCAACCACACTATCTTAAACGTTTGGTTATACCTGCCACGATAGCCATGCTAGTGGTATTTATAGCACACCTTACCATAGATACCATTAGTAACGGCAACTCCGGTAGCTGCGGCTGCTTTGGCGAGTTATTGCCTATGACGCCTGTTGAAGCCATCATAAAAAATGTTATATCGGTAGTATTGCTGATATGGCTGTACAGGCTATTGCCTGCAGATTATAAAAACAGAAACATTTGGGTGCTTACAACAGTTCTATTCGCCTGCATACTGGGTGTATTTATGGCAGCACCGATACAGCCAGTACAGGCCGAACAACCTGATCTTTCTGGGATACCAAGTGCTGAAACTGATACGGTTTTTGAAGACGATACCAATATTATACCTGCTGATACAGCAATTACGGCAACAATACCACAAGATACTCCGGCTGCTACTACCCAACCACAGGAAGCAGCAACTGCCGCAACACCTGCCCCTGTAACGGTAAATGAGCCGGCTAAGGTAAAATCGGTTTACTCACAATATTTCCCTAATGCAGATAAAGGCAAAAAAATAATTGCCCTCTTTGCACCGGGTTGCGAGCATTGCCGCGATGCTGCCAAAGAGCTTACTGCGCTAAAAGCAAAAAACAAAGATTTCCCCGAACTGCAAATTATCTTTATGGATGAAGAAGCCAACCTGATACCTGATTTCTTTAAGTATGCCGGGGCTAAATATCCGTATAAAGTACTTGACATCATTACCTTCTGGAAAGTTTTGGGTAACGATAAAGACACACCGGGCATTGTTTACCTTTGGAACGGTAATATTATGAAAGACTGGAACGGTATTAACGAAAAGCAATTTATAGCTTCGGAACTTGAAAAGGCGTACAAAAAACCTTACACAAAATAACAGCGGTTGATAAGGTACCTACTATATAAATCAGGTTATGCACTGCTCACGCTTTTTGGCGTGGTAACTGTTATTTTCTTTCTGTTTACCGTTTTGCCCGGCGACCCTGCAAGGATGATGCTCGACCAGAACGAGAACAGCGAGCAACTGGAGATAATCCGTAAAAAATATGGATTTGATAAACCCGTAGCCACGCAGTACCTGTACTACCTTAACGATTTATCGCCGGTATCATTCCACAGTACCAATGCTGATGATTATACTTATCTTTCTCAAGATAAATATACTGCATTACCACTTTTTACAATAGGTACAACAACCATGGTTATAAAAACACCTTACCTACGTGAGAGCTTCCAGAAAAGTGGCAAAAAAGTAACACAGGTTATTGGCGATACCCTGTCTAACACTATAGTGCTTGCCTTTAGCGCCATATTTATAGCCATTGTAACAGGTGTTGCACTGGGCGTTGTTTCCGCGCTTAAAAAAGACACAGGCACCGACAGGACTATTGCACTGGTAAGCACCCTGGGCATGAGCCTGCCCTCTTTTTTTGCTGCCATACTTTTTGCGTGGGTATTCGGTTTCCTGCTGCACCGCTATACCAACCTTAATATGACAGGCAGCCTTTATGAGGTTGATGATTTTGGCGAAGGCACCTATATACAATGGAAAAACCTTATCCTGCCCGCTATAGTGTTGGGCATACGACCTCTTGGTGTGGTAATACAGCTAATGCGCAATTCGCTGCTAGAAGTTATGGGGCAGGACTACATCCGCACCGCAAGGGCAAAGGGCTTAAGTGAGATGCAGATTATCTGTAAACATGCACTTAAAAACGCGCTTAACCCTGTTGTAACAGCCATATCGGGGTGGTTTGCCTCTATGCTGGCAGGCGCTGTATTTGTAGAATATATTTTCGGGTGGAACGGCCTGGGCAAAGAAGTTGTTGAAGCACTAAACACTTTAGATTTGCCTGTTATTATGGGCGCTGTGCTTGTTATTGCCACAACCTTTGTAATTATAAACATACTTGTAGATGTTATTTATGCATGGCTCGACCCGAAAATAAGGCTCGAATAATTCATGTTACAATAACAATTGGTATGGCTTTATATTTAAATTTGTAAGATTATAAATTCTCTGATATGAAAAAACTATTATTACTCCCAATTATACTTTTAGCTTTTGCAGCGTGCAAAAAAGAAGAGAATCCTGAAACCTTCAGCGAAGCGGCACTTCAGGATAAAATGACCGCATTTGACGGGACTGAAATGAGTTTTAAAGATGTGCTGGAACAGTATAAAACCAAGCCAATAGTGATAGATGTATGGGCTTCGTGGTGTCCTGACTGTATTAAGGGCATGCCGAAACTACAGGCATTGCAGGAACAATTCCCTGATGTGGTGTATCTTTTCCTTTCGTATGACAAAACTCCTGAATCCTGGAGGGAAGGCATTGACAAATATGTAGTAAAGGGAGAGCATTACCTTATAGGCTCAGAATGGAAAGGCGGTGCTTTCAGCGAAGCCATAAACCTTGACTGGATACCTCGCTATATGGTTGTTGACAGCGAAGGTAAGATAGCGCTGTTCAGAGCAATAGAAGCTGACGATGAAAAACTTATTGCTACCTTAAATACTATTAAATAATGAGAAAACAGATTGTTGCAGGTAACTGGAAAATGAACAACGACAGCAAGCAGACAAAAGCCCTGCTGGATGAACTGCTGGCTAAAAGGCCGCAAAAAACAAATACTAAAATTGTAATTGCCCCTACGTTTGTAAACCTGCAACAGGCAGTAGAGCAGGCAGCGGGCAGCAACATTATTGTAGCGGCACAAAACATGCACCAGGCCGAAAGCGGCGCCTATACAGGCGAGATTTCTGTGGGTATGCTTAAAAGCATTAATGTAAACACCGTTATCCTGGGACACTCCGAAAGGCGTGCTTACTTTGGCGAAACCAACAGCATACTGGCAGAAAAAGTAAAAACAGCCTTAAAAAATAATGTTACTATAATATTTTGCTTCGGCGAGGAGCTTGCCGACAGGCAGTCAGGTAACCACTTTAATGTAGTGGAAACACAGCTAAGGGAAGGCCTTTTCCATATTACACAAGAACAATGGGGCAACGTGGTACTGGCGTATGAGCCTGTTTGGGCTATAGGTACAGGCGAAACAGCAAGCCCAGAGCAGGCACAGGAAATGCATGCCTTTATCCGTTCGCTATTAAGAGACAACATAAGCAGCAATGTTGCTGAAAATACTTCAATATTATATGGTGGCAGCGTTAAGCCTGACAATGCTACCGAAATATTCTCTAAACCGGATGTTGACGGTGGGCTTATTGGCGGTGCAGCTTTAAAAGCAGATGATTTCCTTGCTATTGTAAATGCGAAATAACAATAACGTATAAAACAACAAAAGCGGCTTAGGCCGCTTTTGTTGTTTTATACAGTACTTTTTATAAAATTGCTTTTTCTTTTTCAAAGAGCAGCTTTATATTTTCATAAGAATTGGTAAGCACTTCTTTAATGTCATCGGGTTTAAGCCATACTACCTTTTCTATTCCTTCATCGGCCTGCCCCAGTAGTTTGCCTGTATAGCTCGTTTTCATTTCATACCAATAGGTAACTTTCAGTTTATACTGCCCATTACGCTTAAAAATGTGGTAAGTCTTTTGAAGTTTCTTTACAATCTTCAGGTTTTTAACGCCGGTCTCCTCCTCTACCTCACGCATGGCAGTCTGCTCCATATCTTCGCCTTTTTCAGTTCCGCCTTTTGGTAAATCCCATTTACCGTTCCTGAAAATAAACAGCACCTCTCCCCTGTCATTATACACCAGTCCGCCGCCTGCCTTAACAACAGGTATCTTTTCCTTCATTTTTTTCAGGATGGCTTTTTCGTCAGGATAATATAAAAATGCCTTATTAACCTGATTATTAAACATCTTAATAATCAGTTGCTCTATATCTACGCTTTCCAGTAAAAACATCTGGAAATCGGTTTCCTTTTCAACCCTGTTAGTTAAAAAAAGCGGTTTATCGTTTACAAAAACTTTATACATTTGCAGTATGATTTTTAATACCGACACAGCCAAAAAAACTGCTGAATTGCTTTTACAAATAAACGCAATTAAATTAAATCCCAAAAGCCCTTTTACATGGGCTTCAGGATGGAAATCTCCTATTTACTGCGACAACCGCATAACCCTTTCATTTCCACCGATAAGGAATTTTATACGGGAGGAATTTGCCCGCAATATAGAAAAACTCTACGGAAAACCAGATGTTATTGCCGGTGTTGCAACAGGGGCAATTGGCATTGGCATGCTTGTGGCAGAATATATGGGACTACCCTTTGTATATGTGCGCCCTGAGCCTAAAAAACACGGCCGCCAAAACCAGGTAGAAGGCTTTTTGCAGAAAGGGCAAACCGTTGTGGTGGTAGAAGACCTTATCAGTACGGGCAACAGCAGCCTTCAGGCGGTTGAGGCACTTAAAGCAGCCGGTGCAAACGTTAAAGGCATGGTTGCTATATTTACCTATGGTTTTGATGTCTCAGCCGAAAACTTTAAAAAAGCGAACATACAGCTTAACACACTGGGTAATTATGACACCCTGTTGGAACTTGCGGTTGCCAAGCAATACATAACAGAGCAGGAACAGGAAACACTGTCAGCATGGCGCAAAGACCCTTCAACCTGGGGTGTATAATTCATATAAATCAATAAACCACACTACAAAACAATATGCAGTTACAAAGCCAAAAAGTAAAAGTTGAAAAATCGGCTCAATACATATTTGATTCGCTATCGGATGTAAAGAATTTTGAAAAGCTGATGCCGGAAAATATTTCAAAATTTGAAATTACAGGCGAAGAGTCGTTTATATTCGCTCTTAAAGGCATGCCCGAAATTAAGCTGAGGATAAAAGAAAAAGTACCTTACACAAAACTAGTTTTAGGCGCTGCAAGCGATAAGCTGCCCTTTAGCCTTACAGGTAATATAACTGCCGTATCAGATGATTCATGTGAAGTTCAACTTGATTTTCAAGGCGAGTTCAATGCTATGATGGCCATGATGGTTAAAGGGCCTATCAGCAAGTTTATAGAAACCCTTGCAGGCAATATGCACAAGTTGTAAAAGCATAACGCAAATATCATAAAAAGCCTTTTAGTTAGCCTAAAAGGCTTTTTTTATTTACTTTTATAAAAATTCGAAAAAACTATTATGAAAAAAATCCTGATTATAATGATAGTGCTGCTCACAGGCTTAAGCTACGCCCAGCCTGCCAAAGCAGAGCTTGATGCTGCGGTACTATCACAAGCCAATGCAATGGGTAAAGCATTTATAGAGGGCCGGTATGAAGATTTTGCACAATACACGCACCCAACTATCGAAATTATGGTAGGTAGTAAAGAGAGGCTTGTATCTGAAATAAAGAGGACTTTTGAGCAACTGAAATCGGAAGGAGTATCTTTTACAGATATTAGCTATGGTGCGCCATCTGAAGCGTTATTATATGAAGGCCAGTTGCAGTGCACCCTGCCCCAGATGATTGAAATGAAAGTAGAAAGCGGCACTGTTACCAGCAGCTCTATACTTATAGCGGTATCTATGGATAACGGAAAGTCGTGGTTTTTTATAGACCCGGGAGACCAGGACATTAACACCATGCGGAAAATTATACCCACCCTTAGCCCTAAACTGCAACTGCCGGGTGGCCTTGAACCGGGCTTTGAGCCTAAAGAGGAAAAGCAATAACAGGTTAAAGATTTTATAAAACAGGTAATGCAATAAAAGCTTTTTGTAAATTCATCACATAAAAACACCAGCCATGAAAGACATTAATGATTACCACATCCAGTACGACCTTGACGATGAAATGAATGCGCAGGAACTGGTTGAAATACACGTTGGCGATGTTAACCTGCCAACAGGCAAGATTATTGCTGCCGACCCGTTCTTTACTCATGAGCAAATCGCCTTTTCGCGTACTGTGGAGCCCGATAAGTACCCTGTGTTTATATATGTGTCTGAAATTGACAGGCTGCACCACCGCATAGCTTATGCAAAAATAAAGTTCAGGCCCGAAGAGGCTACAAAATGGATTCTCGCCCTTACTGATGATTTAACCGAAGAAGAGCTTAACGATTTAGGAGATGAAGAATTTTATGGCTTCCCTGTTGAAAGCGGTTTGGCCTGTTTTCTGGATGCGGAAACTAACGGGCAGTTGATAGCCAAAATGGATGCATTACAGGAAAGGGATCCTGAAGCCAATTATTATGATGAAGTGCTTGCCGAAGAATTCAGGGAATATTCCGGTAAAAATAATTTTTCACGTGAGCTTGGCGACTGGAATGAC
Organism: Flavobacterium sp.; assembly: GCF_024305175.1. Taxonomy (GTDB): domain Bacteria; phylum Bacteroidota; class Bacteroidia; order Flavobacteriales; family Flavobacteriaceae; genus Flavobacterium. Next base: position 30,210 of record NZ_JAMWYY010000015.1, on the reverse strand, counting down.
CACCGTCCTGATAAAGAATCGGATAACAACGTTATCATGTTTGCATCAGGCTGGGGCGACGGCTACTACCCCGCTTACTGGGGGCTTGATGAGGAAGGCAATACCATTGAGCTTGTTATCGATTTCCTGATAAACGAATATGACAACGAAGACGGGCTGGAGTATGATGACGACCTTGATATTGAAGAGGAGGATTAATACAACAGTTGCACTTCTTTTAGCGAATACTCTGCAATGGTTTCATCATCAAGCTGCACCTGCAGGTTACCGTTAAAAGAAACACCTTTTATAATACCCATGAACTTCTGATCATTTTTTTGGAAGGTCATGGGTACATTTTTTTTGTATAGTTGCTGTAAATAGCTGTTCCAGATATAGGTTTCGTCATGGTGCAGCAGCCGCTGCACATTGTGTTTCAGCTTCTCGGCTATTAACAGCATTACAGCATCAATATCAAACTCCCGCCCTGCCGCAACAGCCATAGAGGTAGCCTTTGGCAGCCCCGGAAAACTTTGTTGGTTAACATTAAGCCCAATACCGGCAATAGAAAAAATTTCGCCGCTACTGCGTATGTTATTTTCTATGAGTATGCCCCCCAGTTTTTTATTGCCTGCCAAAATGTCGTTAGGCCATTTAATGCTTATCTGCGGTATTTTAAATACTGCAAGCGCATCTGCAATACTAACGGCTACCGCGGCATTAAGGTAAAAAATAGATGCAACTTCTGTCAACAAATCCTTGATTAATATACTAAACGTTAGGTTTTTACCTGGCTCAGTATCCCATTGGGTACCCATTTGCCCCCTGCCACGGGTTTGATGGCCGGCAGCAACTATTGTAAAATTATCAACATATTGCGTAGCAGATAACTCTTTTAAGTAATCATTGGTAGAGTTAATGGCACTGAGTTTGATAATATTCATTTAAAAAATAAAGTATAATCTTTTTAATCTTGTGTTAAGGTTCAAAAGTAAATACAAAAAATGATAACTTTGCGATATATATAAATTTTTAAATGGCGAAAAAAAACACAGGAAACGATGAGCTTTTAGCGAATATCATCAAAGGGATTGAAGAAGTTAAAGGAAATGATATAGATATTCTGGATTTAAGGGAAATCGACAATACCGTGTGCGATTATTTTGTAATATGCAACGGTAACTCCAATACTCAGGTGAATGCCATTGTTCACTCCATACAAAAAACAGTTTCGAGAGCTATAAAAGACAAGCCGTGGCATGTAGAAGGTACAGAAAACGGCGAGTGGGTACTTATGGATTATGTAAACATTGTTGTTCATGTTTTCCAGAAACACATCCGCGAGTACTACAACATAGAAAGCCTTTGGGGTGATGCAAGGATTACATCTATAAGCACTAACTACTAATTTAAGTTTCTTAAGAAAGGAGAAAAGCTAATAATGTCAAAAGATAATAAACCAAATAAAACAAAAATAAGCCCCTGGCTTATATATGGTGGTATACTGCTAATATTTCTTGCAATTCAGTTGGTTGCAGGCGGCTCTGCATGGCAGGACCTGAAATCTACTTCGCTTTCCAACTTTTATAAATACCTGGACAGCGGCGAGGTAGATAAGGTTGTTTTCAATAAATCTACTGCAAAAGTTTATCTTAAAAAAGAAGCCCTTGCAAAGCCGGAGCACGAAAAAGTACCTAAAAAAGACCTGCTTAATAATGAAAACTCAGGGCCTCACTATTCTTTAGAAATAGGTAATGGCGAACTTTTCCAGAAAAAACTTGACGATGCACTTGCCGCAGGCAAACTGAACAGCTATGACCCTGAAGCAGAAAGCATGTGGGGAGACCTGTTCTTAACCCTGCTGCCAATTATAGTACTGGTTGCATTATGGATTTTTATGATGCGCCGAATGGCAGGCGGTGGAGCCGCAGGCGGTGGCGGGCAGATTTTTAATATCGGAAAATCTAAAGCTAAACTGTTTGACGAGAAAAACGATATTAAGGTAACCTTTAAGGACGTTGCAGGCTTAGAAGGCGCAAAAGAAGAAATACAGGAAATTGTAGAGTTCCTGAGAAATCCTGAAAAATATACTAACATAGGTGGTAAGATACCTAAGGGTGCATTGCTTGTAGGGCCTCCGGGTACAGGTAAAACCCTGCTTGCAAAGGCAGTTGCGGGAGAGGCAAAGGTTCCTTTCTTCTCGCTTTCAGGTTCAGATTTTGTTGAAATGTTTGTGGGTGTGGGTGCCTCAAGGGTGCGCGACCTGTTCAAGCAGGCAAAAGAGAAATCTCCTGCAATTATATTTATTGATGAGATAGATGCCGTGGGCCGTGCCCGTGGCAAAAATAACTTCTCCGGCTCTAACGACGAGCGTGAAAACACACTTAACCAGCTACTGACAGAGATGGACGGTTTTGGCACTAATACTAATGTTATTGTGCTTGCTGCAACTAACCGCGCCGACGTTCTTGATAAGGCTTTAATGCGTGCAGGACGTTTTGACAGGCAGATATATGTAGACCTGCCGGACATCAGGGAGCGTAAAGAAATCTTCGAAGTACACCTTAAACCGCTTAAAAAGTCGGAAGACCTTGATACTGATTTTCTTGCTAAGCAAACACCTGGCTTCTCAGGCGCTGATATTGCTAACGTGTGTAATGAAGCTGCGCTTATAGCTGCAAGAAAAGATAAAAAAGCTGTGGATAAGCAGGACTTTTTAGATGCCGTTGACCGTATTGTGGGCGGACTTGAAAAGAAAAATAAGATAATATCTAAAGAAGAGAAAAAAGCTATTGCCATTCATGAGGCTGGGCACGCTACAATAAGCTGGATGCTGGAACATGCTCACCCTCTGGTAAAGGTAACTATTGTACCACGCGGGCAAAGCCTGGGTGCAGCATGGTACCTGCCGGAAGAGCGCCTTATTGTAAGGCCAGACCAGATGCTGGACGAAATGTGCGCCACAATGGGCGGCCGCGCCGCAGAAAAGGTAATATTTGATAAAATATCTACAGGTGCGCTTAGCGATCTTGAAAAGGTAACCAAACAGGCACGTGCCATGATTACCATTTACGGACTTAATGATAAGCTTGGTAATATAACCTATTATGATTCTACAGGGCAGACGGAATACAATTTCTCTAAGCCATATTCTGAGGAAACTGCAAAAATGATAGACGAAGAAATATCATTACTCATAGAGTCTCAATACCAAAGGGCAATTAAAATTCTTAATGAGAATAAAGACAAACTGCTAAAGCTTGCCGATATACTGATAGAAAAAGAAGTTATTTTTAAAGATGACCTTGAAGTTATATTTGGCAAACGTCCTTTTGACACACATGAGGCAGAGGTAATTACGGAAGCATAAGGGTTACACCTTCATAAAATTTCATAAAAATCTTAATTCAGTTCCACAATTGAATTAAGATTTTTTTATCTTTGGGTTACTTCTGGATAAACTAAGGGAATTAATTTTATATGAGTCTTTTTAAAAAAATCTTTGGTGGCGCAAGTGATGTAAACAATGAGGAGAAGAACCAGGAAACAAGCCCTTTTCTTCCGGATGAGCAATTGCCTGCCGATGAACTGTTTACCCAGAATTTCAGGAAAAACGGTGGTAAATTCCTTTATTGCGAAAACCTGCCCGAAGTTCATGATCAGTTTTTAAATATACTTGAAGAAAATGACTGGTTTGAGTGCGAGGCACTTTGCTTTGAGCCTAAGCTTTACAGCCTGCTGGATGAGAACAGGCTAATGCATGATAAACCATCAAATCCTAAATTTTTACTTGCCGGATGCGAAAACCTTGTGGCAGATGAAGGCTCTGTACTGTTATCATCTAACCAGATAAAACAAAACAAGCCGAATGACCTGCCTGCTAACATTGTTATTTTTGCTACTACAAGCCAGATTGTATCTAACAAAAGTGACGGGCTTAGGGTTATAAAAAAGAAATACGACAAAGAATACCCTACCAATATTACCACTATAAAATATTTCGAAAAAGCAAAAGAAGAAGATTTCCTGCAATATGGCAGTGCACCTAAAAACCTTTACCTGCTGCTTTTAGAAGATCTTTAATATGAAAGAAAGCATCGTAAGGGCGCTTTCGGGCATCGTATATATTTTAGTGCTTGTTAGCGCTACTTTTTTTTCTGAGGTAACCTTCGTGTTGCTTTTTGCTTTTTTTATGCTGATTGCCATTACCGAATTTTGCCGCCTTATAAATTACAAACCCATTACCCCATACATTATCGCGGCAGTATTACTGGCAGTTTTTATTTATGCCGAAGATTACAGGGTGCATTTAACAAATATATTTGTTGTAGTTTCTGTAATTGTAAACAGCATATTGCTGTACCAGTTATTTAATAAAAGGCCGCCACGCGCACTTACACGTACCCTTAAACTCGTAAAGCTTATTGGTTATATCATTTTACCCTTCCTGCTCATAATGCGTCTTCCCTACCTTACCAAATGTGCGGGAGGCTTTATTTTTGTTCCCGATTTTATTATAAGTATCTTTATCCTTATCTGGATAAACGATACCTTTGCTTATATAACCGGTAAAACATTCGGGAAGCACAAGCTCTTTGAGCGTATTTCTCCTAAAAAGACCGTAGAAGGTTTTGCAGGGGGTATGGTTTTTACCATTGCAGGCGCAGTAGTATTAAGTATCTATCTGAAAATATTTGGCCTGCCCCACTGGATAGCCACTGGTATTATAGTAGTTATTTTTGGTACTTTAGGCGATTTGGTAGAGTCCAGATTCAAGCGTTTGGCGGGTGTTAAAGACAGTGGGAGCATTATGCCCGGACACGGCGGCATACTTGACAGGCTGGATAGTATAATATTTGCAATACCTTTCTTATTTTTGTATTATCAAATTATAAACTATGTTTCATAAAGAAGGCGGCAGGATAATCCTTATATCCATGGCATTATGCCTGGCAGTAGTAATACTGGCAGATAAATTTTTAGATAACTACTGGATAGTTAAGGGTATTCAGGTTTTCGCCCTTATATTTATTGTATTGGTATTACAGTTCTTCAGGAACCCAAAACGCGCAGTGCAGGTGTCAGACCATTATGTTATAGCCCCTGTTGATGGTAAGGTAGTGGTTATAGAAGAAGTTTATGAACCTGAATATTTTAAGGAAAAAAGGCTGCAGGTATCAATATTTATGTCGCCTATAAATGTGCATGTAACGCGTTATGCCGCAAGCGGGCTGATAAAATTCAGCAAGTACCACCCCGGTAAATACCTGGTTGCATGGCACCCTAAAGCAAGTGAAGAAAACGAGCGTACAACAATAGTTATAGAAACTAAACTGTTTGGCGAAATACTATACAGGCAAATTGCCGGTGCACTGGCAAGGCGCATTGTTAACTATGCAAAAGAAGGCATGCAGGTGGTACAGGGTACAGATGCCGGTTTTATTAAATTTGGTTCGAGGGTAGATATTTTCCTGCCGCTTGGCACTGAAGTTAATGTAAAGCTAAATGATAAGGCCATTGGCGGTAAAACAATAATTGCAACAAAAGCATAACACTATGCCTGAAAAGGATTTAGATACCCTTTTTCAGGAGGCTTATGAAAAAGCCTCTAATGTAAAAGAAGCATTGCCACCTGATGTTATGCTGCGCATATATGCCTATTACAAGCAGGCTACTCAGGATGCTGAACAGCTGCGATATTACCAGGCAGCAGACCTTCGGGACGGTTTTAAAATGAATGCATGGATGCAGGTACGGCATCTTTCGCCGGATGAAGCAAAAAAGTTGTATATTGAAACTATAAATTCAGTAATCAAATAAAAATCCAAGTATGAAAAAAGTAAAAGTATTCCTTTCTGCACTTGTGGTGCTTTCGGCATTGCAGTCATGCAAAGACAGAGAAGAGCTAAAAGAGGTTGTGGCAGTACCGGAGCCTCAGGAAGAAGAAGCCCCTAAAGTAGGGAATCCTGACGACGTTAAGGCTGATGAGGGCGCATTTAAACTTGCCAAGCTACCTTATGCTTATGATGCGCTGGAGCCTAACATTGATGCTGCAACTATGGAGGTACACTACTCTAAACATTATCTTGGCTATACCAACAAACTCAATGCAGCCATTAAGGGTACTGATATGGAGACAAAAACCATAGAAGAAATACTTATGAACCTTGATATGAATAACAAGGATGTAAGGAACAATGGCGGTGGATATTATAACCATACTCTTTTTTGGGAAGTTATGGGGCCTAACGGTGGCGGCGAGCCAAAAGGCGCTCTTGCAGAAGCTATTAAAAAAGATTTTGGCTCATTTAATGAATTTAAAACACAATTCTCTGATGCTGCTTCAAAACAATTCGGTTCGGGTTGGGCATGGCTTGTTGTTGGCAAAGACGGTAAGCTCATGGTTGCCAACACGCCAAACCAGGATAATCCGCTTATGCCGGGCGCTGCAGTATCAGGCAAACCAATATTAGCGCTTGATGTATGGGAACATGCTTACTATCTGAACTACCAGAATAAAAGGCCAGATTATATAGAAGCTTTTTATAATGTTATAAACTGGGATGCTGTAAGCAAAAAATATGATGCCGCGGTTGCCAAATAACAACTTGTAATAAATAATAAAATCAATCCGCCTCGCAAAAGGCGGATTTTCTTTTTTATACCGTTGCCTTTTTGAAAAAAATTGCGGACTTTTGGTAACTTAACTATTATTTAAGATGAAGTATTCATTTATATATGCGGCCCTTGTACTGCTTTTGCTATCCTGCAATGATGAGGAAAAAGCAAAAACCGAAAACAAACCTACCGACCGGGACTTTTACGAACTTAAAGGTGAAGTAAAAACCGTAAAGCACACCTCTAACGAAGTACTTAACGTAAAGATGGAACCCGGCGAAACAAAGCATGAAAACCCTGCAGAACATAATAAAGAGATGCATTTTAATGAAGAGGGTATGCTTATTTTAGAGAAAAAAAATACCTCTGCAGGCGGGCCTTTTGAACAAACCAAATATAACGGACGCGAGCATAAAACTGAAATCATTCAGTTTGTTAATAATGCTCCGGGCATTAAAACAGAGCTTGCCTGGGATGAAACAGGAAAACTTAATACCCAAATTGCAAGGCGAAACCCTGATAACAGCCAGATAGACCGGAAGGTAATGCGCTATGAAAAAGGACTGCTTGCAGAAAAAACGTCTTACAATCAGGTGGATAACCCTATAGACAGGGTTACTTATGAATATGACAAAAAAGGCAACCTGCTGGTTGAAAACCTTTACCTGGGTACAGAATATATACAGATAAAAAATGCTTATCAGTATGACAATAAAAACCGCAAGAAAGCAGAAAAGCGATATGATAAGGACGGAAATGTGTTATACACCACCCGTTATGAATATGACGGCGACAAACTTTCTCTTAAAGAGGTAACCAATAAAGATGGTGAGGTTGAATACTCTGAGAAATCAGTTTATGATAAAAAAGGGAATCTGTTAACAAAGACTTCTTATGATAATTTTGATAAGTCTGAAACAGAAGAACTATATACCTATGATGATAAGGGTAACAAACTGACTTTTGCTGTAATTAAAAACGGCGAGCCTGCTCTAAAAATGAGCTATAACTATGATGAGAAAGGCAGCCTCTCTGAAACTATTATAACCGATGGTGCGGGCAACCCTATTGACAGCAGAAAATATGTTTTTAAATATGATGAAAAAGGCAACTGGACAGAGAAAATAATTTTTATTAATGAGAAGCCTCAATTCATAGAGAAAAGGGAGATAACCTATTATTAATAAGAGTTCATTACAAAATATAATAAAGGCTGCCTCTGATAAGGCAGCCTTTATTATATGGATTTAGTAGTACTTATTTAAGGCTTAGCAGGCTTTGCTCTATAGTGGCAATTTTGGCAAGGGCATCAGCCTCTTTCTGCCTTTCCATAGCTACAACTTTTTCAGGTGCACTACTAACAAACTTTTCATTACTTAGCTTAGCCTGTACTGATTTAAGGAAACCTTTGTTATACTCAAGTTCCGCTGTTAGCTTGGCTATTTCTTCCTCAACATTTACGGCACCGGCAACAGGTATAAAGTACTCGTTGCTGCCTACCCTAAAGGTTAGCGCACCGCCAACAGCTTCTGTAACATAATCAAGGCTGCTGATGTTACCAAGCTTACTTATAATGCTGTTATAAGTTTCAGGGGTATTTTCATTATTAACAACCTTAAGCTCTATTGTGTCTTTAAAAGGTATGTTCTTATCTTTTCTAACAGACCTTATGTTAGATATAACTTCTGAAGCTGTTTCGAACTCATTAATGAGTTTTTCATCAAAACTTTTAAGCTCCGGCCATTCAGCAATAATCAATGCTTCTTTGGTGCTCCTTTCCGCAATATATTGCCATATCTCTTCTGTTAGGAAAGGCATAAACGGATGCAACAGCTTCAGGTTACTTTCCAGCATCTCAATTGCCTTTTCGTACGTATTCCTGTCAATAGGCTGTTGGTAGCCCGGTTTAATCATTTCAAGGAACCACGAACAGAAATCGTCCCATACCAGCTTGTAAATAGCCATTAAAGCATCTGATATACGGTATTTTTCAAAATGGTCTTCTATCTCTGCAAGTGTTTTCTGTAATTTGGCCTCATACCACTCAATAGCTTTTTTGCTATGATCTGGTTGCGGTATGGCATCACTTACCTCCCAACCTTTTATAAGCCTAAAGGCATTCCAGATTTTATTGGCAAAGGAACGCCCCTGGTTACAAAGCTCTTCATCAAACATGATATCGTTGCCGGCAGATGCACTAAGCAAAAGCCCAACGCGAACGCCATCGGCACCAAACTTTTCTATCAGGTCAAGCGGGTCAGGCGAATTGCCCAAGGACTTCGACATCTTCCTGCGCTGCTTGTCGCGAACAAGGCCGGTAAGATATACATTACTGAAAGGCTTTTCGCCTGTATATTCATACCCGGCAACAATCATCCTTGCCACCCAGAAAAATAATATATCCGGGCCTGTAACAAGGTCGTTGGTAGGGTAATAATATTTAAATTCTTCATTTTCAGGATTAAGTATACCGCCAAAAACAGCCATAGGCCATAACCATGATGAAAACCATGTATCAAGCGCATCCGGATCTTGCTTAAGGCTATCGGCAGTAAGTGTCTTATTTCCTGTTTTAGCTTTTGCAAGTTCAAGAGCCTGTTCTTTTGTTTCGGCAACTACAAAATCTTCTTTACCATCACCATAGTAGTAAGCCGGTATTTGCTGTCCCCACCATAGCTGGCGCGATATGTTCCAGTCGCGGATGTTTTCCATCCAGTGGCGATAAGTGTTGTTGAAACGGCTTGGGTACAGCTTTACCTCATCGCTCTCCAGTACTGCTTTTATGGCAGGCTTTGCCAGTCCTTCCATTTTAAGGAACCATTGGTCACTAAGCCTCGGCTCTATTACCGCCTTTGTCCTTTCGCTGGTACCTACTTTATTTACATGTACTTCTGTCTTAACAAGAAAGCCTTTTTCTTCAAGCTCATTGGCTATGGCATCACGAACCTCAAAACGGTCTTTACCTTCATAATGAAGTCCAAAGCTGTTAAGCGTGGCATCTTCATTAAAAATGTCTATAATTTCAAGGTTGTGCCTGTCGCCAAGTTCTTTATCGTTAACATCGTGTGCCGGTGTAACTTTTAAACAGCCCGTACCAAAATCCATATCTACGTAGTCATCAAAAATTACGGGTATGGTTCGGTTGGCTATCGGTACAATAGCTTTTTTGCCTTTTAAATGGGTGTAACGCTCATCATTAGGGTTAATACAAATAGCAGTATCGCCTAATATTGTTTCAGGGCGTGTTGTGGCAATGGTTATATACTCATCGCTGCCTTCAACCTGATACCTTATATGATACAGTTTACCCTGGCGTTCTTCATAGTTAACCTCCTCATCACTAAGGGTAGTTTTAGCTTCAGGATCCCAGTTAACCATGCGGTAGCCGCGGTATATAAGCCCTTTGTTATAAAGGTCTACAAACGATTTTATAACCGAAGCGGTCATATCATCATCCATAGTAAACTTTGTGCGGTTCCAGTCGCATGATGCTCCCAGCTTTTTAAGCTGTTCGAGTATTACCCCGCCATATTTGTCGGTCCACTCCCAGGCATGCTTTAAAAATTCTTCGCGGGTAAGGTGGTTCTTATTTATACCTTCTTTTTTCAGTTTATCCACCACTTTGGCTTCAGTAGCAATAGATGCATGGTCGGTACCCGGTACCCAGCAGGCATTAAAGCCTTTAAGGCGCGCGCGCCTAATCAACACATCCTGAATGGTGTTGTTAAGCATATGCCCCATGTGCAGTACCCCCGTAACGTTTGGCGGCGGTATCACTATTGTATAAGGCTTCCTGCTGTCGGGTTCCGAATGGAAATAATTATTCTCCATCCAGTAACCGTACCATTTCTGCTCTGCCGCTTTGGCGTCAAATTGAGAAGGTATAGTCATAATTTATTAGTGTATAAAGTATTGCAAAAATTGGTTTAATTTTTGTAAAATTGTATGCAAAAGTAACCATATAAGTATAATTTAAAAAAAACAGGGCGCATTATTTGCCCTTTAAATTAACTTAGCTATTTTTACAGTGAACATTAAAAATTAGAAAATGAAAAAATTTTTAGGTTTGGTAGCCGCAGTACTTATCAGTGCGGCAGGCTATGCCCAAAACGGGCCAAAAATCGAGTTTAAGTCTGATACTGTAGATTTTGGTACAGTATATAAAGGCGAAGACAGCGGCATCAGGACGTTTGAATTTACCAATACAGGTAATGAACCTCTTATCGTTAAAGATGTAAAATCTACCTGTGGCTGTACGGTACCATCTAAACCAACAGAACCAATAATGCCCGGCAAAAGTGATAAAATTGAAATAAAGTATAACATGAACCCAGGGCCAATACGTAAAACCATTACCATAATGACCAATGCGGTAAATGTAGAAAACGGTATGGTAGCAGTAAAAATTAAAGGTGAAGTTATTGCACCGGAAAATGTAAATATTCTTGAAAAGAAAAAAGCGATACCTAACCAGTAATACGGTACAGGTTTATATATAATGATGCCCCTACTTTGCAGGGGCATTTTTTATAACAACAAAACATTATATTTTACAGAATTTGAGGCTTTAAAAATTATAAAATATGTAAAAAATATCAGAAATTTGCCCAACACATATGTAAATATTTATTTCAATGCCTAAAGTATCATTAAAAGGGCAGCAAATGCCTGAATCGCCTATAAGGAAATTGGTTCCGTTCTCTGAAGCAGCCAAGCAAAAAGGAGTAAAAGTATATCACCTTAACATAGGGCAGCCTGATATTAAAACGCCCCATGCCGCACTGGAAGCCGTTGAGAATAATATTCCTGAAATACTGGAGTACAGCCATTCGGCAGGGTTTGACAGCTACAGGGAAAAACTGGCAGCCTACTATCAAAAAAGCAATGTGCAGGTTAATAAAGCCGACATTATAATAACCACAGGCGGCTCTGAGGCATTACTGTTTGCTTTAGGCAGCACAATGGATGCAGGCGATGAGATAATTATACCTGAACCTTTTTATGCCAATTACAATGGCTTTTCGGTAGCTTCGGGTGTAAAAGTTGTTCCGGTAATATCTACCATAGAAGAAGGCTTTGCCCTGCCACCTATCGCTGATTTTGAAAAGCTGATAACTGCCAAAACAAAAGCGATACTTATTTGCAATCCCGGTAACCCCACGGGTTATTTATATACCGAAGAGGAAATACAGCAACTTGCTGAGCTGGTTAAAAAGCATGACCTTTTCCTGATTGCTGACGAGGTGTACCGCGAATTTACATATGATGGCGACCAGCACTACTCGGTAATGAATGTGCCGGGCATAGAAGAACACGCCATAATGATAGACTCTGTTTCTAAGCGCTACAGTATGTGCGGTGCCAGGATAGGCTGTATTGTTTCTAAAAACAAGGCTGTTATGGCTGCTGCCATGAAATTTGCACAGGCACGCCTTAGCCCGCCAACACTTGCCCAGATAGCAAGTGAAGCGGCTCTTGACACCCCCCAGGACTATTTTGATGAAGTGATAAAAGAATATAAAGACAGGCGCGACACGCTGGTTAAAGGCCTTACCGAAATTGAAGGTGTAAAAGTGGCTACTCCTAAAGGCGCTTTTTACTGTATTGCCAAACTTCCTGTTGATGATGCCGATAAATTTGCACAATGGCTGCTTGAAAGTTTTGATCTTGATGGCGAAACAGTTATGGTTGCACCTGCCGCCGGTTTTTACTCTTCTCCAAACGTTGGCATGGACGAAATTCGCATTGCTTATGTACTTAAAAAAGAAGACCTTATACGCTCTATAACTATTTTAAAAGAAGCTTTAAAGCAATATAACAGTTAATATAAGCAGTATTAAAATGTCAAAAGCCCCCTGGACAGGGGGCTTTTTTATTAGTCACAGGTTATCTAACTGGTTGGTTTGCTTGTTATCACTTATTGTCCAGAAGAAGCCAACAAAAAAGAACCTGTCAGCGGGCTGTGTTATGGCCTGCCTTGCGAATGTTCCGTCAGTGCCGGGGTTATTAGCATATTCATAGCCAAATATATTCTGGTTGCCTGTAAGGTTTGAAACAGAAAAGTAAACAATTTTCTGCTGGCTTAACAGCCATGCCCAACTTAGGCTAAGGTTATGATAGGCAGTAGTCTTACCATTCATAAAAGCCTCTTCGTTAGGATTATCATAAGGCCTGCCCGAGTTATACATATAGGTAACACCCAATTGCGAGCGAAGACTGTTGATCCAGTATTTTGTTACTACAGAGAAATTATGCTTGGCAATATAAGATGGCGTTACAGAATACTCATAATCTCTGTAATCACGCTCGCTGTCTATATATGAGTACGACACCCAATACTCTAAATTCTTAACCGACTTATTATCGCGCCAAAACAAGTCTATACCCTTTGCATACCCGTCGCCACTGTTACTAAATACCGAATTATACTGTGGTGCGTTGGTATCAAACTTTACAAGGTTTCCGTAATCTTTATAATATGCTTCTGCCCTCAGTGTATAACCGTCCGGACTGTACATATAATTCAATATATAATGCTTTGTCTTTTCATAATTCAGGTTTTGGGCATACTTTAGGTAGTCCTGACGCGGAGTTTGGTAAAAATCGCCATACGCCAAAGAAAACTGCCCATTTTTACCTGTTTTATAAGCAAGTGCCGCACGTGGCTCTACTGATACCTCATCAGGAATTTGCGAGTATGAGCTTCTTAAGCCTGCTTTCAATGCAAACTTTTTCGTAAAGAAAATATCGGTTTCGGCATAAGCAGCAGCTATGTTATTGATATAACCGCTTTTAAAGCTGAAACCTGAAGGTTCAATATATTTTTCGTCAAAATCAGTCAGGAAGTAATCGGCGCCAAACGAGAGTTTAAACCTGTTGGTTACTGTCTTTTTAAACTTTAGCTTTATATGGCTGCTGTGTTCATCATTATTTATATCATTAACATCTATACCTATTTTATTACTGCTGTAACCATACGAAAGCCCCGTGTGTATCGTCCACATATTTGGTAAAACGCCATTGTAGGATGTATTAACATAAAGGTTGTTGTTATCTATTCCTGTACGCACAGGTACTGTTGCATTTATACTTTCCTGATTAATGCTGAAGTCGGCGTGGTCAAAAGCAGCATAGGCTTTAAACAAACCGTTTTTAAGCTGGTACCTGTAAACCGTTTCACCCGATAACGACTGGTAAGGCTTATTCCAGCTTACATCTTGTGGCACAAGCCATTGGTAGGGCTCTAAGTTGATGTAGGCAGTATTAAAGGTAAGTGAGCTTTTCTCCCATTTTTGGGTATTGCCAAGGCCAAGGCCAACGGTCATTAAAGAAATGTCGGTTTGCTCCTGTACCGGTTCATCTATTGTATTCACCAATAAAACACTCGAAAGCGCTTCGCCATACTCTGCCGAATAGCCACCTGTAGAAAACGTCATCCCTTTAAACAGAAAAGGTGAAAACCTGCCACGTGTCGGGATATTTGCAGCCGCCGCGCCATAAGGCTGTGCCACCCTTATACCATCAACAAATGTTTGTGTTTCGTCGGCCTCGCCGCCACGTACAAAAAGCCTTCCGCTTTCGCCTACCGCCTGCGTGCCGGGCAAGGTTTGCAACGCTGCAATTATATCGCCTGCACTACCTGCCGTAGTAACAATATCAAGTGGTTTTAATACGGTTGTTTTCGTGTTATCTCCGGCCTGAAAAGTACCAGCCGATATTACCACGGCATTGAGCGTGTTTACATTTTCGCGCAGCTTATAAGCCTGTGGTTTGTACTGCTCTACTGTTATTGGCTGTTGGATTTCTTCATAAGAAAGAAAAGATATAACCAGTATTTGTTCTCCTGTTACCGTAGTTTCAAACGAAAAAGTACCGTCTTCTGCTGTAAGGGCACCATCATAAGTGCCCTGCAGGTAAATATTAGCTGCATTTACAGGGTTGCCTTTTTCATCTGTCACGCTACCGCTGATTACGGTTTGCGCACTCGTTAATGCTGCGGTTAATACCAGTAGAATTGTAAATAGAGTTTTCATGTGCCGGTTAGTTTTATACTGCAAATGTGCAGAGGCAAATGCAGCTTTAATAAAAAACAATACCGAACTGTTAAATGAAAAGGATGAACTGTTATTTTAAAGAAAATGGTTACTTTAGCCGACCAACCATTAAAACCAACCATGAAAAAACTCATCATGCTGCTGTTTACAGTCAGCATTGCCGCTATTGCTACTGCACAAAACACTTACCAGCCCGGCTACTATATTACCAACAGCGGTAACCGTATAGATTGCCTGATACTGAATATTGCCTGGAAAAATTCGCCTATCGAATTTCAGTTTAAGATGAGCGAGAATGAACAGCCTGTTACTGCCGATATAAAGACCGTGAAAGAATTTAGTGTAGATAATGCATACAAATTCAAGAGGTTTACAACAAAGATGGAACGCTCTGCAAGCGATGTAAACAAGCTGGACCGCGAAGCGCAAGCACAATGGAAAGAGGAAACTATTTTCCTTAACGTGTTGGTTGAAGGTAATGCAACTTTGTATAAGTATGAAGATGGCAACATGATTAAATACTTCTTCAGCACAGGGAACCATGAAACCGCCGAACAACTACTGCACAAAGAATATGTTGTAAATGGTGTAATAATGAAAAACAGTACCTATAAACAGCAACTCTATAACCTGATGAAAGATAAAATAACTTCCACCAATACGTTTGAGAGACTGCAATATAAAAAAACTCCGCTTGTAGATCTTTTTGTAGAATATAACGGCGATGCCAACAGCAAAAACCTTACTGCAAAGCAAAACAAGGGCAGTGTAAATCTTAAGGTAAAAGCCGGAGCAGGCCTTGCAATGTTAACTACAGAAAATGTTGTAAATAATTATGCTATGGATTTTGACAGTAAGGTAGTATTCAGGATTGGTGCCGAGGTAGAATATATCCTGCCGTTTAACAATAACAAATGGTCATTGTTTATAGACCCGTATTACAGTACTTATTCGGCTGACGGTAATAATGGTGCTACCAGCTATAGTGCCGAGTATAACTCCGTTTCATTGCCCGTTGGTGCGCGCCACTACTTTTACATAACCAACGATTCAAAGATATTTGTAAATGCAATGATATCTTTTGATTTTGTGGTGGGCGATGCCGCAATTAAATACAACCTCAACAAACTGGACATTGAAAAAACAAGCCACTTTGCCGCAGGCGCAGGCTATGCCACAGGCAACCTGAGCGCAGAGATACGCTACGATTTCAGCAGGGGGCTTTTAAACCGGTATCAGTTCTGGGCTTCGGAATATGAGTCGTTCGGGCTTATCTTAGGTTACAAGTTTTTATAACCGGACAAGATTATTTTACAGCAAAGCCTTCTTAACGGGAGGCTTTGTTTATTAAAAGTTAATGTTGTATGCACTATGGCGGGTTGTTGCTACTTTTAATAAAAAACTAACCTACCATGAAAAGTTTATTAAAAGCATTACTTGCCGGCTGGGGCGCCCGCAAACTTGGCCTGGGGTGTGTTGGCACCATTATAGCCTTTATAATACTATACTACCTGTTAGGGTATGTATTTTAAAAGAAAAGCCTTTCCTGATTTGGAAAGGCTTTTTGATTAATTATTCTCAGTATACTTTTTATAATTATCGAGTATGGCCTGCCAACCCGCTTTCTGGAAATCTACGGGGTGTATATTTTCAGGATCAAAAACTACCGTTACATCAGTAACATTCTTGTTTTCCGTAAAGGTTACATCTACCCTCCTGCCATCGGGCATGGTGTAGGTAAACGACTCACCCGGATTCACCTCATCATAAACCGCTTCAAAATCAAAACCCATACTGCCGTCTTTGGCTTCCATACGGGCAATATATTTGCCCCCCGGTTTCATATCATTTTCCGCCCACGGGCATTGCCAGTCGTCCGAAGCAAAATTCCATTGTGTAATATGCTCCGGCTGCGTGTAACACTGCCACGCTTTGGCAGCATCAGCATCAACGGTGGCTGTAACAGTAATTTTTTCAGTATTCATAGTTAGTTATATCCGTAATAGTTGAACAATCTTTAAATCCTTTAATCTTCAATCAGTATTACATATTCCTCCTGTACTGCCCCCCTACCTCAAACAGCGCCGAGGTAATCTGCCCTAATGAGCAAACTTTGGTGGCCTCCATCAATTGTTCAAAGATATTCTGGTTTTGTATGGCGGCATCCTGAATGTTAGCGAGTTGGTTTTTAACGGCATCTGCGTATGCTTTTTGAAGGTTTTCAAGCGTTTTTATCTGGAACTGTTTTTCCTCTTCGGTAGCACGTATAACCTCTGCCGGGATAACCGTTGGCGAACCTTTACTGCTCAGGAATGTATTTACACCTATAATCGGGAATTCACCTGTGTGTTTCAGCGTTTCATAATACAGGCTTTCTTCCTGTATTTTACTGCGCTGGTACATGGTTTCCATAGCGCCCAGCACGCCCCCACGCTCTGTAAGGCGGTCAAATTCAGTAAGCACGGCTTCCTCTACCAAATCGGTAAGCTCTTCTATTATAAACGAGCCCTGTATCGGGTTTTCATTCTTGGCAAGCCCAAGCTCTTTATTGATGATTAGCTGTATTGCCATTGCCCTACGTACGCTTTCTTCGGTCGGGGTAGTAATGGCTTCATCATAAGCATTGGTATGCAGTGAATTACAGTTATCATATATTGCATATAGCGCCTGTAGTGTAGTACGTATGTCATTAAAGTCGATTTCCTGCGCATGCAGCGAGCGCCCTGATGTTTGTATGTGGTACTTAAGCATTTGTGCACGCTCGTTAGCGCCATACTTGTTTTTAAGCGCCTTAGCCCATATCCGCCTTGCCACGCGCCCTATTACTGCATATTCAGGGTCTATGCCATTACTGAAGAAGAATGACAGGTTTGGCCCAAAGTCATTAATATTCATACCTCGGCTAAGGTAATACTCTACATAAGTAAAGCCGTTAGCCAGTGTAAAGGCAAGTTGCGTAATAGGGTTGGCACCCGCCTCGGCAATATGGTATCCTGATATAGAAACCGAATAGAAGTTCCTTACATTCTTTTGTATGAAGTACTCCTGAACGTCGCCCATGAGCCTCAAGGCAAACTCTGTAGAGAAAATACAGGTATTTTGTGCCTGATCTTCTTTAAGTATATCCGCCTGAACGGTACCTCGCACCTGGCTAAGCGTGCGGACTTTTATTTCGTTATATACATCGGCAGGCAGTACCTGGTCTCCGGTTACGCCAAGCAGCATAAGCCCCAGCCCGTCGTTACCCTGTGGCAGCGGCCCGTTATACTTAGGTCGCTCCATGCCTTTAGCAGCATATATTTTATTTATTTTATCTTCAACCTCTTTTTCAAGGCCGTTTTCTTTGATGTATAATTCACACTGCTGGTCTATAGCGGCATTCATAAAGAAGCCTAACAGCATAGGTGCAGGCCCGTTAATCGTCATACTTACCGAGGTCATCGGGTGGGCCAGGTTGAAACCTGAATACAGCTTCTTGGCATCGTCAAGGCAGCAGATAGATACACCTGCGTTGCCTATTTTACCATAAATATCCGGCCTGTAATCAGGGTCGTTACCATAAAGGGTCACACTGTCAAAAGCGGTAGACAAACGCTTTGCAGGCATTCCTAAACTCACATAGTGGAAACGCCTGTTGGTACGCTCAGGGCCGCCTTCTCCGGCAAACATACGGGTTGGGTCTTCGCCTTCCCTTTTAAAAGGGTAAAGCCCTGATGTGTATGGGAACTCGCCCGGCACATTTTCCTGAAGGCACCAACGCAGTATATCGCCCCATGCCTGGTATTTTGGTAATGCCACCTTTGGTATCTGCGAATGCGATAGCGACTCGGTGTGCGTTTGTATTTTTATTTCTTTATCACGTACTTTAAACGAATACACCGGACTCTTGTACTTGTTTACCTTATCATTCCATGTAAGTATAACTTCCCAGTTATAAGGGTCGAGATCCATTTTAACACGATCAAACTCTTTCAGTAAAAGTGACAACAGTTCCTGCCTGCCATCTGCCCCTTCAGAAGCGGTAAGGCTAACAGAAACTTCCTCTATACCTGCTTTGCTAATTTCCGGTTTTTTACCCGATACGGTTTCTATCGTTTTGTAAATACCATACAGCTTTTGGGCCACTTCCTGCTGCGTGGCAGCCACCTCGTCATACTTGCGGTTGTTCTCTGCAATTTCGCTAAGGTAACGGGTACGGTTTGGCGGTATCACAAATATCTTTTCGCTCATTTCGCGTGTAATTTCAAAAGTAGATTTCAGGTCTGCACCTGTTTTCTCTACCACTTTATCCATTATACGCTTGTAAAGCGTGTTCATGCCCGGGTCGTTAAACTGCGAGGCAATAGTACCAAACACAGGCAGGTCATCCGGGTTGGCATCCCACAAGTTGTGGTTGCGCTGGTATTGCTTCTTCACATCGCGAAGTGCATCAAGCGAGCCGCGCTTGTCAAACTTATTGATTGCCACAAGGTCGGCAAAATCAAGCATATCGATTTTTTCTAACTGTGTAGCAGCACCAAACTCAGGTGTCATTACATATAGTGATACATCACTATGGTCTAATATCTCGGTATCGCTTTGCCCGATACCCGAAGTTTCTAATATAATTAAGTCATATTTAGCCGCTTTAAGCACCTGTATTGCCTCTGCCACATACTTACTAAGGGCAAGGTTGCTTTGCCTTGTAGCAAGCGAACGCATATATACCCTCGGGTTATTTATGGCATTCATCCTGATACGGTCGCCAAGCAGTGCCCCACCTGTTTTGCGTTTTGATGGGTCAACCGAAATAAGCCCGATGGTTTTTTCAGGAAAATCGATAAGAAAACGGCGCACAAGCTCATCTACTAAAGATGATTTACCCGCACCACCAGTACCGGTTATCCCTAAAACGGGTATATGTGTGGTTTCGTTTTTTTTATGGATAGTATCAAGTGTTTCTTTTGCCACTTCCGGAAAGTTCTCGGCAGCCGAAATAACCCTTGCAATAGCAGTTGGGTTCTTTTCCTCAAGGTGGTTAACTTCTCCGTTAAGTTTGTCACCAACTGGGTAGTCAGCCTGTTGTACAAGGTCGTTTATCATACCCTGAAGCCCAAGCTCGCGCCCGTCGTCAGGCGAATATATGCGCGTAATTCCGTAATCATGAAGTTCTTTAATCTCATCCGGCAGGATAACACCGCCGCCGCCGCCGAATATTTTTATATGCCCTGCCCCTTTTTCCTTAAGCAGGTCATGCATATACTTGAAGTACTCATTATGCCCGCCCTGGTAAGATGTCATGGCAATAGCATTGGCATCTTCCTGAATGGCAGTATTCACCACTTCTTCCACGCTGCGGTCGTGACCAAGGTGAATCACCTCTACACCGGTTGCCTGTATAATACGGCGCATTATGTTTATGGCGGCATCGTGCCCGTCAAACAATGATGCGGCTGTTACTATTCTTACTTTATTTTTAGGAGTATAGGGCTGTGCTTGTTCCATTATGAATAATATTCAATTTTAAGCACGCAATTTACGGAATTATTAAAAATTTCAAAGCAGATGCGGCAGATAAAAATATATATGGCAAGTGTTTATCAGCTATCCTGCTGCCTGCTCTTCTGCTTTGCCAGCTTTAGCACATCGGGTATTGCCTGAGACAGCAGTGTGGTGAATATACCTATAAATAAAGCATCGCTTATACCAAAACCTGCAACATAGTACAGCACGGCAGTTAGTGCTGCAGCAATAACTATAAATATTACTATGAGTTTAAAGATTTTCATCAGAAACAAACATAACAAACAAATCTTATTTAACAAAATGATGCACTGCACCATCTTGCATAAACACTACTCGTGTACGGAATGTATGAGCCTTATCATGTACCGGAAACCATTCCCTGCCGCTCTCGGCTACTATAAACAAACCGTCATCATCGCCTAAAACTGTAAATTTTTCGCCGCGTGGCTGCCGGTGAAAATCAGGAATGCCAAACTTAAGATTCAGTATATCGGCAAATGCAGTCACTTTAGGTGCTACCAGCCCAATCTCGCTTATAGAGATATAAGAGGCAGCATTAAAAGCGGCATTATCATAACTGTGGTTGGCATAGCGGGTTATCAGCTCTATTATATTTCCGTTATTATCGTAAAAATAAAAAGAGCGGGCATCCCAATTGGTAAAATCAGCCACATCATTACCCTGAACCGGTAATATGTCCACAAATGGCTTAACTGCCAATAGTGCTTCTGTAAACCCGTTGTTAGGAACATCTATAGCAAAGTGGTAAACAGGCTTAACATCTTCTGATTTACTAAAAATTAGCCTTGTAAAACCTATTTGATAATACAGCCTGCGATTGTCCTGCTTAAGGTAAGGCTGCAGCCCCAGCACCCTTTTGTAGAAAGCTTCTGTTTGATTAAGATTGTCGCTCAGCAGTTCAAGTTCAAGTATTTTCATGCGGCCTGTTTGTAATTGGCTATTACTAAGGTAGTTTATTTATGTTACTGCTTACTTATCTTAACCGTTAAATAACGCATAAAAAAAGCCCCCGCTTTAATACGGGAGCCAAACAATCCAACCTTACTTACACATGAAATTATTCTTCAATCAATATTATGATCATCTTTATTTCTACAGCAAATGTAATGTACCCATCAATGCTATAATTAACTTATTAATCACTTGTACTTATACATACATTGATAAATCTTATTGGAACAGTTTTTGTTTCTGTTAAGAAAAATAAAAATTTATGAGAAGATCATTAGTATTAGCCCTGACAATATTGTTTGCTGCAACTGCAAATGCCCAGTTTAAGAATGTATTGAACAAGGCAAAAGAAAAACTGAATACCACAACCGGAACTTCTGCACTAAGCAATGCAGAAATAGGCTCAGGACTTAAGGAAGCGCTTAAAAAAGGCGTTGATGACCAAGTACAAAAATTAACCGCAGTTGACGGGTTTTATAAAAATGAGGCGGTGAAAATACTATTGCCTGAAGAACTGCAAAAGGTAGATAAAACCCTCCGCAAAATGGGAATGGCTAACCTTGCGGATGAAGGTATTAAGGTACTTAACCGTGCAGCCGAAGATGCGGTTAAAGAAGCTACCCCCATATTTACAAATGCCATTATGAACATGAGCTTTACTGATGCCAAAAATATATTGATGGGCACTGATAATTCGGCTACGCAATACCTGCAACGTACTACCACAAGCCCTTTGTATTCTAAATTCAGCCCGGTTGTGAGCCAGTCGCTCGACAAAGTAGGTGCAAATGCGGTGTGGGCAAAAATCATTGATAAATACAACAGCCTGCCACTGGTTAGCAAAGTAAACCCTAACCTTACCGATTATGTTACAAACAAAGCACTTGACGGGGTGTTTACCATGATAGCGGTAGAGGAGAAAAATATTAGGACAAATTTATCGTCGCGCTCTTCCGATTTACTGAAAAAAGTATTTGCTTTACAGGATTAATTGTAACGTTTTAATTTATGAAGAAGGTTTTTGCACTCTTACTTGCTGTTTCCTTTTTATTGTCAGGTTGTGCCGAGCTGCAACAGGTAGCATCACAACTGCCCAACGCAGGCGTACTTAGTAATGCAGATATTGCCGCCGGACTTAAAGAAGCACTGGATAAAGGTATAGACCAGCAGGTTACCAAGCTTACGCAAACAGATGGCTTTTATAAAAACCAGCTTGTAAAGATACTGATTCCGCAGGAACTGCAAAAAGTAGATGCTACACTTCGTAAAATAGGCCTTGGAAGCCTTGCAGATGAAGGCGTAAAACTGATGAACCGTGCAGCCGAAGATGCCGTAAAAGAAGCAACACCTATATTTGTTTCGGCAGTTAAGCAGATGACCTTTAACGATGCCAAAAATATATTAATGGGCAACAATACCGCAGCAACCAGTTATCTGGAGCGCACCACAAATACGCAGTTGTATGCAAAGTTTAACCCGGTTATTAAATCTTCTTTTGATAAAGTGGGCGCCAACAAAATATGGAACACCATTATTACCAAATATAATTCGGTGCCATTGGTAGATAAAGTAAACCCCGACCTTACCGACTATGTAACCAATAAAGCCCTTGATGGGGTGTTTACCATGATAGCGGTAGAGGAAAAAGAGATACGCAATAATATAAACGAACGCACCTCTGTACTGCTTAAAAGGGTTTTTGCATTACAGGACAAATAGCATATCGCTTTAATTATCAATAACATATAAATAACATAGCCTTAACAATAGAAAGTTTATTTATTAAGTAATTTGCATTTCAAAATAAATGGTTTTCTCACATTTGGTTAGGGTTAGTTAGAAAAATGCCGGTATTGTACAATATCGGCATTTTTGTTTGCCTAAACTCTATTAAATTACTCCCAAATTAATTGCCGGCACAGGTTACTTTCCTAATTTTGCGAAAAATACAACAGGCGTGAAAAAGAGCATATTTTTATTATGCATAATGCTGGGCGCAGCCTGCCATTCTCAGGAATGGCTTACTGATTTTGATGCCGCCAAGCGACGGGCAACGGCAGAAAAAAAACAGATACTATTGGTATTTACAGGCTCTGACTGGTGCCCGCGCTGCCAGGAACTGGAAGAGAAATTATGGCAGACAGCCGAGTTTAAAGCTGAGGCTAAAGAAAAATGGGTATTGCTGAAAGCTGACTTCCCGCAGAAGGGCGGTATGCCGGAACCGGTTGATGTTAACGCCATGAACATAGTGCTTACCGAACGCTATAACCGTAACGGCTTTTTCCCTTATATTGTTTTGCTGGATAAATACGGAAGGGTTTTAGGCCGCACCGGTTATGAAGAATTTGACACGGCTAAAGAGTACCTTTTCCTGTTACGGAATATGAAACCTTAACTTAGCCTAGTGTGCAGTTGCTTAAAGTAATCGAAAGCTTTTACAAGCCTGCTGCCATACCAGGAAAACATTTCGCCATCAACAAAAACGGTTTTGGCGTGGTGTGTAAAACGCCCCACCTCAAAAGCATCTTCCTCTTTAAACGGATAGGGTTCTGAAGACAGGAAAACTACATCAGGGTCGCCCTGTATGCGCATTTTCTGGATTATGATTTCGGGGTATCGCCCCCTGCCTTCATAAATATTCACGAACTTATTCAGACTGAGCATTTCATTTATAAATGTACCGCCCCCTGCTGCCATATACGGGTCTTTCCAGATAAAATAAGCGGCTTTAAGCGGCTCCCTCCCCTCCATGAACCTGTTGAAGTCGGCGAGCCCATAGTTTATCTTATCTGTCCATTGTTGGGCCTGTGTGCGCACGCCAAACAATTTACCAAATTCGGTAATCATGTGCAGGCTGTCTTCTATTGTGGCAATATCGCTAACCCACACGGGGGCAATTTCCTGTAAAGAAGCTACAATTTCCTCTGTATTTTCTTCTTTATTGGCTATGATGATATCGGGGTTCAGCAGCTTTATTTTTTCGAGGTGTACTTTTTTTGTACCGCCGATAATTTTCTTGGTAGACTTAAGATGGTACGGGTGTACACAAAATTTTGTTATCCCCACAATCCTTTCTTCCAGTCCTAAATCAAATAACAGCTCTGTTTGCGAAGGCACAAGCGATATAATACGCTGCGGAGGCGTAGCAAGTGTTATGGTATTGCCAAGTTGGTCGGAGAATGTTTTCGGTTCAGGTTTCAAAGTGGGGAATTGTTTAACGTTTAAGGTTTAAAATTTTTATGACTATTAACTAATTACCCCTAACTTTTAGCCAATATTGCTGCCATCTGCTCTTGCATTTTCAGGGCTTCTTCTCTTGCTTTTTCGGCAAAATCTTCTCCTTTAGAAGCATAGATAATACCACGGGATGAATTTACCAGGAGGCCTACGTTTTTGTTTAATCCATATTGGCAAACATCTTCAAGGCTGCCACCCTGCGCCCCTACTCCCGGAACAAGCAGGAAGTTGTCCGGCGCTATTTTACGGATTTCCTTAAAGTATTCTGCTTTAGTAGCACCAACTACATACATCAGGTTTTCGCTGCCCTCCCAAGTCTGCGAGGTTTTTATAACTGTTTTATACAACTCTTCGCTGCCTGTCTTTTGCGTCTGGAAGTCGAATGCGCCTTCGTTAGAGGTTAATGCCAGTAAAATAGTAAACTTGTCTTTAACAGCAAGGAACGGCTCCACGCTATCCTTACCCATATAGGGCGCCACGGTAACCGAATCAAACGCCATGTCCTGCAGGAATGCCTTGGCATACATAGCCGAGGTATTGCCTATATCGCCACGCTTGGCATCGGCAATGGTAAACACCTCCGGGTGCATATTGTTAAGGTAGGTAATGGTCTTTTCCAGCGAATGCCAGCCCTTAAGCCCGTGCGCCTCATAGAACGCCGTGTTGGGTTTGTAGCCTACAGCTAAATCATGTGTGGCATCTATAATTGCTTTGTTGAACTCAAATATTGGGTCTTCGGTTTGCAGGAGATGTGACGGAATCTTGTCGAGGTCAACATCAAGCCCCACACACAGGAAGGATTGCTTTTGTATTATTTGTTCATGTAGTTGTTGTGTTGTCATGCAGTAGTTGTTTGGTGCAAAGGTAAAAAACAGTAATCTATTTATAACTAAATGCTCTTTTAATATCAGTAACAAACACATAATTAATTATTAATATAATTTAAAAGAAATAATCGTATATTGCTGGCATCAACTTAAAATTACAATATGAATAAAATCCATCCAAAAATTGCTGTTACAATTACAGCTCTTCTAATTCTGTTGTCAAGCTGTCAAAATGATGACAACTTATCAAATCCAACTAACAAAAAGGAGGGTCAACTACGAACATCTAAAATCTTAAGAGGTAAAGATGCCGAAGCGGCTATTGCCATGTACCATGAACAGATTGGAAAAGCAAAACTCAAGAATCAAGGTATGATGTTGAAGTCAGGAGATGACTTTACACTTGACGAAGCTGAAGTAATGGTGGTGGAAAATAAAAGAAACGGAAAAATCAATTACACCTATCATGTAAACCATTCACGCGATTCTGAAACCACTTTTTTTAATGTTGTTATTACTGAGTGGAGAGGATTTAAAAAACTGATGCTATTCGAATATGAAATGACACACGACTTTTCTTCTAAATATAGTTTTGGTGAAACTGATTTTTCAAACTTTGATGGCTTATTACATGTAAACGTTTTAAATGCTGATGATGATTTTCCGTGTAATGATTCTCCCGGCGGCGGAATTCCCTTTACTGGTGGTGTAGGTACAAGTTCAGGCGGGGGAAGCGGCGAAAATCAAGATGGTGGAAATCCGCATAGTGAATTTTTCTTAAGGCAATTATTTACCATTGCACACATGAGCAGTTCCTATAAGGCGCCTACGAATAATAATAACGGCGGTGGCAGTGACGGCGGTGGTGACGATGATGGACAGATAATACATCGCAGTCCGCGCGATTTTAACTATCATCTTAGTGTCCCCGCGAGTAATGACACGAGTAATCCTTGCGGTGAAAGTGAAGAAATTGGAGTGTTAACCCCTATAAACATAACTAATTATGTCATTGTAAACTTAATAAATGATGATGGATTAGCCCCTTGCCCAAAAAGTGTATTAAATGACTTAAAATCATTAAGTGAGTCAACTATGGCTTCAATAATTGGTAAACTTGATGACGAGTTATCGATTTACCATACAAATATAACTACTGAAGCATACGACACGCAAAATGGATCTCCAGCAAGAACTATCAGAACCCCCGGAGCACCATCACAATACCATTATACAATTATGATACATCCTGAATACACACCTACTACAAATAAACTTGGTTTTGCCACACTCATTTTACACGAGATGCTACACGCGTACTTTTTTAGTTTATTAGACGATGCAAACAATTCCAATCCTGATGCATTAAATGATTTTCCTTTATTATTTGAATTAAGTGTAGCGAAAAATTTCGGTCCTCAACCTCAAAATATCCATCATCAAATTATGGCTGATAAGTATGTTGACATATTATCCCGGGCATTACAAGAATTTAATACTGGAATCCCAGTGCCCGAAAATGTAGAGCCTGATCAGTTATATAAAGATTTAGCTTGGGGAAGTTTAAGTGCTGCGCCTATATTTCAGACAACAAATCAACTAACCCAACAAGATCGTACAAGAATAAGCAATCGGTATGCTGCAGAAATACTAAATTACACTGTTGAAACTGAAAGCCCTGCGGGTGTACCTTGTACTGAATAATTGTATGAAAAATTTTGTCTTATACATCTTTATATTCACTTCGACAATATCATGCAAAAGCATTGATATCAAACCTGACATACAACATAACAACCAGCCAATAGTAGATTATGTTGAAACGTTGATTCCTAAAGACTCTATTATCTACATCCATGAAAATAGATTATCATATGCCCGTGCTATACGTACTATGGAAACTGGTACTATGCCTGATCCGATCTTTGAGAAATATGCTGTAAATTTTTTGGAGTCGGAGTATTACAAAAAAGAGGCTTGGGAGGCCCTTACTAAAAGGTTTGCTAAAGACAGTACACATGGTAAATGGGTAACTTCGGATTTTAAAATTCCCCACAGGATGATTACGAATGCATATCAAAAAGAATTCTATCAAAATACAAAACTACATATAAAAGAGGTAGAAGAAATCATTAGAAATCCCAAAAAGATTTTTGTTTTTTCAGGTGTGATGTACTATGATAATAACCGATATGCAATATTTTCAATGGTGGTAAGTGGTAACGTTATACTTTCAGGCCGTATCAAAGATGTGCTCATTATCATGAAGAAAAAAGGCGATAAATGGGTATACGTTGATAAAATGCTTAACGACGAGTTTATCAATTATTAAAAATCCCGCCAATCGGCGGGATTTTTTAATTTATATTCTTAGAAAACTTCACTTTCTTTAAGCTTCTCGGTATTGTTAACCAACTGTAGTTCGTCTATTATCTTTTGGATGCTGCCGTTCATGATACCGTCAAGGTCATACAGGGTAAGGCCAATACGGTGGTCGGTAACGCGGCCCTGCGGGTAGTTGTAGGTACGTATCTTCGCCGAACGGTCTCCGCTGCTTACCTGGCTGTTACGCTTGGCGGCATCTTCTTCCTGTTTCTTGGCAAGCTCCATTTCATATAAACGGGAACGCAGTACCTGTAGTGCTTTGTCTTTGTTCTTGTGCTGCGACTTTTCGTCCTGGCACTGTGCTACAAGCCCTGTTGGGATGTGGGTCATACGAACGGCTGATTTGGTTGTATTAACCGACTGCCCGCCCGGCCCTGACGAACAAAACAAGTCGATACGCACATCGTTCATGTCTATCTGTACATCAAATTCTTCTGCTTCCGGAAGCACCATAACCGTAGCCGCCGAGGTGTGGATACGCCCCTGTGTTTCGGTTTGTGGTACACGCTGCACGCGGTGTACGCCCGCCTCAAACTTCAGGGTTCCGTAAACATCTTCACCTGTAACCTCAAATATAACTTCTTTAAACCCGCCTGATGTACCTTCGTTAACATCTACAACGCTGGTTCTCCAGCCCTTGCTTTCGCAGTATTTGGTGTACATCCTGAAAAGGTCGCCCGCAAATATACTGGCTTCGTCGCCACCTGTACCGGCACGAATCTCCACCATTACGTTTTTAGCGTCTTCAGGGTCTTTTGGTATCAGCATGAACTTTATCTCTTCTTCAAGCTGCGGAAGGCGGCCGTTTGCTTCATCAAGCTGCATCTTGGCCATTTCAGTCATTTCCGCATCACTGCCATCCGAAATGATTTCCTTCGCTTCCTTAATGTCATTGGTAAGCTTTACATATTCATCACGCTTCTCTACCAATGCCTTAAGATCTTTATATTCTTTGTTTAGCTGTACATAGCGTTTCTGGTCGGATATAATATCCGGCTGGATAATTAAATCTGAAATTTCATCAAAACGCTGCTTTATATACTGTAGCCTGTCTAACATATTTTATATCTCCGTTTAAGAGGTGCAAAATTAAGCAATTTTTTATTTGTAAGGGTGTTACAGCAAAAGATAAATTGGCACCCATTCAAACTACAATACAAAAATAAAAGGCTGCCCGAGCGGCAGCCTTTATATTAATGTGCGGGCGCAGTACCCGCTTCTATAAACTCTTTAAAACTTTGTATATCTTTAGTTACTAATCCTTCAAAAACCGGATTAAATAATTTGGCTGCCGCCTCTCCTGCTTTACCAAGCGGGGCATGGTATGAAATGGTCACTTCAATATCTGTAGCAGTACCCCTGTCTACAAATTTCACTTTTCCTGAATTATGTATAGTGGCACTTGGTAATGAATGCCAGCTTAACAACTTGTTAGGCTCATCCATTAAAATCTCGGCATCCCAGCTTATGGTACCCAGTCCGCCCGGTACTTTTGCTTTCCATTGCGATTTATACTGATCTATTTCGGTTACACTGTGCAGATGGCCCATAAAAAGCGGCAGGTTTTCAAGATTTCTCCATGCATCATAAACTTCACTTACAGGTTTATCTACCGTCATAGCGGTTGTAATAACTACATTAGAGCCTTTAAGCATCTTAGAGCGCTCTATGGCATCGTAAGCCGGGCAATATCCTGTTACACCACGAAAAAGCATCGTACCGCCTGTAATGCCTTCCATCATCTTTTTATTGTCGTTCTTTTTTAGTGCGCGGTAAAGCAGGTAGGCGCCGGCTGCAACCATAAGTACTCTCTCGGTAGTGCTCACATTTACCCTGAGACCCGGTATGATGCTTTTTTTATTGTTATGAAGATAATTATCAGCCTCTGTTTTATTAGATACAGATGCATACCTGTTAGGATCAGTCCCTGATGGGTCATACTTAGAAAAGTTCATTTTATCAGTTAGTGTGGCTTTAGCTTCCATATTAAATTTTATAATGGGTTAGAATGATATAAAAGTACTTAACATAGTTGTTGCGTAGCGTCAATAATCTTATAAAGTATTCTTAATGAGATTATAAAATACAGGAAACCCTCTTTAACTAACAATTAAGAATGAGTGCTAAATATAATTTAAAGTAGATTTTTGAGAAAACAATTGTCTTTATGAATACGTAATTTTATAGTGTAAATGATTAACCCTAATACCAAAAGTCATGAAAAAGATATTTATACTCGTGTTGCTAACCAGCTTTGCAGGAACAGCTCAAAGTAATTTTAAAGTTGAAAACGGCCAATTAGTTTGGGAAAAAACATTTTCCGCTGTTAATCCTGATATTGTTGCTGTGTTAGAAAGAGAACCTAATTTGAAAGTGTCATCTTTTATGGATAATGTCTATAAGGGAAGCTGTAACGATTGGAAAGGTGATTGTGATAGCGGCTCTGGGCTAATGAAAAATAATTGCAAGTTTGATTTTCTTATTATTGTAAATCCGGATGGATACACCGTAAAAGTAAAGAATGTAAAAATTCTTGAAAAATATGGCCCTATGCAGGCGCGTACAATTGCAAATCCATGCGAAAAATATTTTGTAGAGGGAAATAGCATCAGAAATAGTGATAAATATAATCC
>NZ_JAMWYY010000014.1 GCF_024305175.1 Flavobacterium sp. | reverse complement strand
TTATACCCTAAATGAAACAGCATTTATATCAATATTTTTGTGAGTAATTAGGTGAGTAAATTTCAATGCGGAAAAATTTACTCACGAAAACAGGCTTAAAAAATTGAAGATTGAAAAAATATCTTGTATCTGTTCGTCTTTTACAGTTATACCCGGAAACGTATAATAATTCCCTTGATAAGTATTTGCAGGCTGTACATGTTTCTTTTCTGCACTAAAAAAACATAATCCAAATGTTTGATTGAACCAGTGGTGCATATCGTCATTAAAATTATGTTTACCTACTTAATAATATGTTACCCTTTTTTGATAAAATAAACAGTTTTTGTAAATAGCAATTTTTTACCTACAATTTTTAGCTTGTTATTCCCTTCAAGTGTCAAAGTCGCCTTTACAACCATTTTGTTTTCAGGATTTTTAAGTTGACCTTCCAAACTTTTATCGGAGGGGTTGTATCTCATTTTCTCCAATAAATATTTACCAATATTCTCCTTGTTAGTACTGTTAATAATCTTACCATACCATAACCCGTCGGAAGACTGAAATATAGTAATAGTGGTGTTATCCATTTCAGATGCATACCAATCCGCTTTAAATGCATTGGCACTGCTTTGTGCAAATAATGCACAATTAATAAAAATCAGAATAAGTAAAAATTTTATTTTCTCCATAGTATTAAGTTGTTTTTTTATAATTAAGTATGGCCCATCCATTAAAAAATATACCGAAGCCAATTATGATAAATAGATTAATTTTAATATCTGTAAACGTACTTCCTTTAAGAATGATCATCCTGATAGACTCAATAAAATAGGTTACAGGGTTACAATATGCAATTACCTGTGCCCATTTTGGCATACTTTCTATCGGGGTAAAAAGGCCGCTCATCAGCAGGAATATCATCATGCAGAAAAACGCCAGTGACATTGCTTGTTGCTGGGTTTGTGAATAAGTGGATATTAGCAGCCCTATACCTAAAACAGCTATCAAAAAAAATGACAGGAACAGATATAGCAGGAAGTAACTGCCAAGAGGTACAAGGCCGTAAACCCATTGGCCAACTATAAACAGGCCGACAGAGAAAATAAAGATGCCAATAAGCCAGAATGGTATTAACTTACCTAAAATAAAATGATGTTTTTTTATAGGGGTTACATTAATCTGCTCTATCGTTCCTATTTCTTTCTCTTTTACAATATTTAAAGCGCACATATAGGCTCCCACCATTGTTACCAAAGAAACCAAAATACCGGGAACCATGAAAAAACGATAATTTAAATAGGGATTATACCAATTTGACGAGGTAACTTCTATACCGGCAGGCTTGGAAATAGCTGCCTCATTATTCCACTTTATATTAATGATGTTATTAAAGTTACTAATTATAGTAGCAAGGTAAGCCCCTCCAAGATTTGCTTTTGTACCGTTAATTGCATTTACGGCTATGAAAAGATTTTCTCTTTTTTCCCTTACAAGGTTTTTTTCAAAACCATTCGGAATTTCAAGAATTACATCGCTTTTATCATCTTCTAAAGTTTTAAATGCAGCGTCGTAAGAATTACCGAAATACCCCAGTTTAAAATATCCTGATGCGATAATGGCAGATACCAGGTTTTGTGAATAGGGAGAATGATCATGGTCAACAATAGCTATATTAATATTCTTGACTTCATAATCAGCGGCCAGTGGCATTATCAGTAGCTGTATAATCGGGGTGACTAATATCATTGGCAGTAACGCTTTATTTCTAAAGATTTGCCTGAATTCTTTTTTTAGGAGGAAGAGTAAAGTTCTCATGCTAATCTTATTTTAAATTTTTTGAAGCTTATACCCAAAAGTAATATTGTCATTACAACTAAAATGAGCGTTTCTTTCCAAATGGCCGAGAAGCCCAGGCCTTTTATCATGATTGACTTTACGATAGTGTAGTACCACCTTGAGGGGACAACATTAGATACTACCTGCAATGCTACAGGCATATTTTCTATAGGAAACATAAAGCCCGTAAATAGCAAGGTAGGCATTAGCATACCCATCAGGGAGGTTAGCATAGCAATCTGCTGCGACTGGGTAGAGTTTGATATGAGAAGCCCTAATGAGAGGCAACAAACAATAAAGATGCTTGTGATGCCAAAAAGCAGCAGGATACTTCCCTTAACCGGTATCTCCAGCAGTAGGTTACACATAATAATAATGATAATGAAGTTAACTATCGAAAGGGTAAAATAAGGGAGAGCTTTCGCGATTATAATTAAAAACGGATTAACAGGTGATACCAGTAAAACCTCCATAGTACCAAGTTCTTTTTCCCTTACAATTGAAACCGATGTCATTAATACACAAACCAGCAAAAGCACTAATGCCATAACCCCGGGTACATAATTGGTAGCGCCTTTTAATTCAGGGTTGTACAGCATTCTGGTTTCAGGAACAACCTGAAAGCTGCCATTAGTACCTGTGGCGATTTCCTTTTGATAGCTATTTACAATGTTATTTACATAACTTGTTAAGGTAGAAGCAGTATTGGGATCTGAAGCATCGGCAATAACCTGAAGCTTCGCGGTTCCAAAGCGTTGTAAACTTTCATTAAAGTTATTGGGGAAAACAATGACTAATTTGATTTTGCCCGTTTTAAATTGCGCTTCAATTTCATTATGGCTTATAATGCTTTCCTCTACAATAAAGTTGCTGCTGGCTTTTAGCTTTTCTGTAATTCGTTGCGAGGCTATATCCTTAGCATAATCGCAAATTACTATTTTAGAGTTTTTAATCTCATTGGTCAAAGCAAAGCCAAACAGTGTAATCATCACAATGGGTAACCCAAATAGCATTAATAGTGTCTTGGAATCCCTGAAGACATGAAAAAACTCTTTTTTTACAAAGGCATTAAACTGTTTCATTTTTAATACATTGTGATGGCTACTTTAGCCATGTTATCTAATCTGATTTTCGTTTTGCCCCCCGGGCCAGCTCAAAAAATACTTCATCCATTGTGCCGGCACCAAACTGCTTTTTTAAATTGGCAGGAGTGTCTAAAGCTTTTATCTCGCCGTCTACCATCATCGAGATGCGGTTGCAATATTCTGCTTCATCCATGTAATGTGTTGTTACAAAAATGGTGATTCCCCTATCTGAAGCTTCATAAATTAAATCCCAAAACTGCCTGCGCGTTACAGGGTCTACGCCGCCGGTTGGCTCATCAAGAAATACAATTTTAGGGTCGTGCATTACCGCGACAGAAAAAGCTAATTTTTGCTTAAACCCTAAAGGCAATTCGCCGACTAATTTCTTTGCCTCTTTTTCTAACCCCAGCGCAGCAACAAGACTATTGCTCTTTTCTTTTATCTTTTTATTTGAAAGATTATAAATACCTCCAAAAAATTCAATGTTTTCCAAAATGGTTAAATCTTCATACAGAGAAAACTTCTGGCTCATGTAGCCTATATTTTTTTTTATGTTCTCGGTTTGCTTATATACATCAAAACCGGCTATTGTTGCCTCCCCAGAAGAAGGAACTGACAAACCGCAAAGCATGCGCATGGCCGTTGTTTTTCCGGCTCCGTTAGCCCCTAAAAAACCAAATATTTCACCTTGATAAACTTCAAAGCTTATCTGGTTGGTGGCAATAAAGTCCCCAAACCGCTTAGTAAGTTTGTCGGTTTTAATTACTACTTCGTTGGTCATTATTTTGCTGCATTAGGTGGATAAAACAATCTTCAACGGCAGGATTTATTTCTTTAATTTCAGTATCATTAAAGTTTGCCTTTTTAAGGTTGTCCAACAGTTCCGTATAGCTGTCCATTTTCCCTTTATTAAATGTTATATGGTGGTATTCCCCAAAAGAATTGGCACTTTTGATGAGCGGGCTTTTGTGTAGTTCTTTTAGGAGCTGGCTCATATTATCGGCCTTGATGGCATACATCTTGTCCGGATAGGTGCTGACAATTTTCTGCGGGGTGTCTATAGACATTACCCTGCCCTGTTGTATCAGGGCTATGCGCTCGCAAAGGGTGGCCTCATCCATATAGGGGGTCGAAACTAAAATGGTGATCCCCTGGCGCTTTAGCCGTTTGAGCATTTCCCAGAACTCTTGCCTGGAAACAGTATCTACCCCCGTTGTGGGTTCGTCTAAAAACAACACGGTAGGTTTATGGATAAGAGCACAGCAAAGGGCAAGTTTCTGCTTCATGCCACCGGAAAGTTTTCCGGCTTTACGATTCTTAAAAGGTTCTATCTGTACATATATATCTCTTATAAGTTCATAGTTTTCCTTGACAGTTGTATTGAAAATGGTAGCAAAAAAAGTGAGGCTTTCTTGTACTGTAAGGTCTTGATAGAGCGAAAATTTACCCGGCATATACCCCACATGGTTCCTTATGGTCTTGTAGTTTTTCACCACATGATGGCCATTAATAAAAGCCTCACCACCATCAGGCAGTAATAAGGTTGTAAGTATCCTGAAGAGGCTTGTCTTGCCTGCACCGTCAGGGCCAATTAATCCAAAAAGCTCTCCTTTTTCAACCTCAAAAGAAACATCATCTACAGCAACAACACTTTCTTTGTTATATGTTTTCCTAATATTTTGTAACACAACATCTTTCATAGTGGTTATAATTTAACTTCGCCATACATCCCTATTTTATAACGCCCGTCATTTTTAACCTTTACCTTTATGGCATAAACCAGGTTTGCCCGTTCATTTCTGGTCTGTATGGTTTTTGGCGTAAACTCGGCCTTATTATTAATCCAGGTTACAATGCCATCGGTTGTATGAAACCCACCTTTACCATCATCTGTATGTACAGTTACTTTTTGGTTCAATTTTAATTGGGGTAGCTGGTCTCCCGAAATATAGGCACGTAAAATAATGGTAGATAAATCGGCAATCTTATAGAGGGCTTTGCCTTCAGAGGCCATTTCATTTACCTCTGCATATTTGCTTAACACAGTGCCCTTTGTTTTATTGATTATTTTACATTTACCGAGCTGGTCTTCAATTTGCTCAACTTGGATATACAAAGGTGCCGCCTCTTTGTTAAAGCTGGTAGCAGTAATGTTAAGGCTGGATCTTTGTGCCTCAATCTGCTTCTTTAAAACCTGTATTTCAGAATTTATATCATCAAGCTGTTTTGAGGTTGCAGCCCCGTCTTTCAGCAGGTTTAAAATCCGGTTTCTTTCTGTATTGGCTTTGGCAAGCTGGGTTTCATAGGAAGCCAGCTGAACTCCTACATTGGGCTTTTTGCTTAAAATGGCACTAATTTGCTTTTCAAGCTCTACCTTTTTTAAATACAGCTGTGTGCTATCTATATAGCCTACTAACTGGTTGTCTTTAAGTACTTGCCCTTCCTCAACAGTAAAGGCGTTGATAGTACCGTTTGCCTGGGCAGAAATAATTGTTTCTACCGCTTCAAAAGTACCGGAAGCATCAAAATCGGTATTATTTTCACTACAACCGTAAATGGATATAACAGCTAACAAGAGTAGGCTTATCTTTTTCATCTTAATATTATTTTTTAGTTACCAGTCAATAATTTTATATTGTATTGTATTTCAATCTTTTGGATCTCATGAATTTTTAAGGATTGCTTAGCCTGTATTTCTGCATTCTTTTCAATTAAAAAGCTGGTCGCATTAATAACACCATTATCAAATTCTGAAGCAGCTACTTTACTTATATTTTCCCTAAGGCCTATTATTTTTTTGTCCTTTTCAATTAATTCAGTAAGCTGATTTGAATTTTGCTCTAAGCTAATCTTTTGGGATTTTAGGTTATAATCTAAAGATTCCTTCTGTGCATCAATACTGTTTTTTTGAAGCTGTGTTATCTCCTTATTTTTCTTTTTGTTGTAAAATCCCGAAAAATCCCAGTTTAGCCGGGCCCCAACAATGTAATAGGTATCAAATGTATTGCTTAGCTGATTTAGCCCGGGCCTGCCATACCCCCCCTGCCCAAATAAATTTAGCTTTGGTAATAAGTCTGAAACTTTTAAACCGTAATTTTTATCGAGGCTTTCTTTCTGAAAACGGAATGATTTATATTCCGGCCTGTTCTCAAAATTATCAGAGGCAATAACAACAGGCTCAGGAATAATAAAAGTGGTTTCAGCACTTAAAGACAAGCCGGTAAAAAGGTTGATAACCTCTACAGCAATTTTTTTATCAAATACAGACTGGATAATCTGCTGCTCAATTTTATAAAGTTCTACCTGTAGTATATCTGCTTCACTTTGTTTTAAGGTACCGAATTTTACACTTGCCTCTGCTACTTTTATCCTTTGCTCAATTTCATACTGGTTTATTTTGTAAATAACTATTTTTTCCTGGGCCAGTAACGCATGAAAGAAATATTGCTGTGTTTGCTGCTTTATGTTGTGTATTTCGCTTTCTATATTACTTGTAATTATTTGCGATGATAGCGTTTGTATGTCGTTTTTGATTTTTGTAATTCCGCCGTCATATATTTTTTGGTTCAAATCAACATATACTTTATACTGGTCTTTGCTCAAAGGGTCTATAGGCGATTGTGGCAAAGAAACCTGAGTAACATCTGACTGATAACTTGCCTGCCCGTTTAAAGCTAACTGAGGCAACCAGGTATTATGGTTTATTTTCTTTGAAATTTCATTTATTTCTTTTTCAATGTCCTTACGTTTAAAAATAGGATAATGGGTAGTTACCTGCTGTAAGCAATATTCAAGCTCAATTTCCTGTGCGTTAATGCTATGACTAAAAATCAGGAATAGGATAATAATTTTTTTCATAAAACTTACTTTAATGACACTAATGTTTGACACACGTGTCAGTTAATTTTCAAAAAAATAGTTATGGTGTTATGCCTTTTAAAACAAATCTTACAACTTCTTTTTTTCTTTCTTCTATCAATAATAAATATTCATCGTTATTGCAATGGGTCAGGATTTTTATCATAGGTCTTGCAATTAAAGGAAAAGCACATAACGAAAAAATATGTATTAAAATTTGTATTGGCTTCATCCTGATAATCTTTCCTTTTTCCATCTCTGCTTCTAATTGAGCTAAAAAAGGTTCAACGTTAGGCGAATGGCCCTCAAATACTATATCTATAAATTTATCTCCTAAACTGTTAAGTTCATTGACAATAAAAAGAGGTAAAAACGGATTCTTTAAGCCTGTATTTATATAAACCGAAACAAATGCCTCAATTTTTTCATTAACGGGTAAGTCACTATTAAGTGTTTTAAGTATTACCGGCAAAGTTTGACTTATTACGGTTTTAGCAATTTTATGATACAACAGCTCTTTAGACCTAAAATAGTAATTCAGCACAGTTCTTTTAATGCCGACAACCGCTGCAATGTCCTGCATCTTAGCATTCTCGAAGCCCTTCTCTACAAACACCTGAAAGGCTGCAACTAAAATCTGATCTTCTATTGTATCGCTATTTTCCATTTAAATATTTTGACGGTTACGTCTGACGCAAATGTCAGATAATATTTTTAATTAAAAAAATATTTAATATAATTTTCATAAAAATTTATCTGAATGATAGAAAGCCTTGTTTTATTGCTTTAACAATTAACTATATTTGTTTTATACCCCAACAAATAAAATCAGCCATTAGCAGAAACTTTAAAATAGCCGCTGTTTTTTCCCCTGCCCTTGGCTTGTTTGGGCTCAGCCCCCTATTGCTTCTGCAGAAATTGCCTATAAGTGAAATAGGAATTATATTTTGTATTCTGACTATTGGTATATTTATTTTTTGGAATATCAACTTATATATTACTGATATATTAAGTAACAAATCGAACTATTTGCGCTATGGTATAAGCTACATTATAACAATAATCATTCATCTTACTACAGTAACAATTGGCAGAATTGCAGGTGCAGAAAACCCTCCGGTAACTGGTATATCATCTGTATATCCGGTACTATCCCTTATTTTTATTAATACCTTCATACTTATCATTATTGATGTTGTACGGTTGCAGGAGGCCAAAGCAGCGGCACGCATTGAAATTAATAATCTTAAAATTGCTAACCTTGAGGCGCAAAAACAGCTATTAGTACAGCAACTTCAGCCGCACTTTTTGTTCAATACCCTGGCTACCCTCAAATCTCTGATACATGAAGACCCTGTAAATGCTGAAAAATATACGCTTAAACTATCAGATTTTATGCGGTACAGTACACACGGAAACCATGTAAACATGGTACAATTATCTGACGAAATAAGTTTTACTAAAAGCTATATTGAGCTGCAGGAGTATAGGTTTGGGGAAGCCTTACAATGTTCAGAAAACATAGCATTAGAATTACACAGCAATAAGATACCTGTTTTTGCTTTACAGCTTTTGGTAGAAAATGCTATAAAGCATAACTATTTTACACCTGGAAACCCACTTTTGATTAAACTGTATAATGAAGGCAGCAAAATTTGCGTTAGTAATAACAAAACCGGTGTGCGCTTAACCGAACGCTCCGGTCTCGGCCTTAAAAATCTTAACGAACGGCTGCTGCTGCTTACAGGGTTACCGCTTGAGAAAGAAGAGGATGAACACTTTTTTACTGTTAAAATTACTATTGGCTAGATGGATGTAGTTATTATAGAAGATGAAATGCTAACCTGCAGGGATTTAGAACGCACACTTAAATCTGTAGACAGTACCATAAATATTGTAGCATATTTACATTCAGTAGCACAATCGAGAGCTTTTTTTGAGCAAGGTAATATAAGCTATGATTTAATTATTTCTGATATTGAACTGGGCGATGGCCAGATCTTTACTGTATATGATGAGTTTACGCCAACAGTTCCGGTAATATTTTGTACAGCCTATAACGAATATGCCCTTAAGGCTTTCGGGTGTTTTGGTATCGACTATCTTCTTAAACCCTTTTCAGTTGACACAGTAGGGGCATCGCTGCAAAAATACAAGCTGCTTGAAAAAAAATTTTTGCCGGCCGGCGTGCCCGAATTTCATGATTTTATAAAAGAAATGCTGGTACCCCAAACTAAAAAAGTTACTTCGATAATAATACATAAAGGTGATAAGCTTATCCCCTACCTGTTTACAGATATAGCCCTTTTCTTTAAAGAAGAGGCACACCTGTATGCAGTTACTTTCAGTAAAGAGCAATTGCTGGTGTCAAATAATCTTGAAAGAACAGAAGCAATAGCCGGGCCTTTATTTTTCAGGGTAAACAGGCAAATGCTTGTAAACCGAACAGCTGTAAAAGACCTGAATCATCATTTTAACCGAAAATTACTTATTAATTTAACTATCCCTTGCAACAGGCAGGTTTTAGTCCCAAAAGAAAAAACCACAGCTTTTATTGAGTGGCTTACCTTAAACTAATTGTCCATTTTAAGGACAAGTTTGTCCGTTTCAATTAAAGAACTCTTTTAGCTGTTTAAATATGTGAGCAACTTTGTACCATAAACATTGCTTTATGGTAAGGAGATCATATTTTAATATTCTCATTCTGATATGCCTTTGCACTACTGTAATGCAAATTAAGGCTCAGGTAAGAGTTACATCTCTTGATGAAATGCTTGCTTATGCAGGCAGGCAAAGCATAGCAACAAAATCAGACAGCCTTAGGCTTATACAGGCTAAAAAGGCAAAATTAGCAGCTGTTATAAACTTACTTGACATATCGGGGAGCAACACCCTCCGGTTTGTAGATAATACTAAGCTTCCTGTATCAGTTTTTCCTGCAGAAATATTTGGCGGGCAGCCGGGAACCTTTACAAATGTAACTACAGGTGTGCGCTACACAACAACAGGAACACAATCAGCAGAGGTAAAACTGCTCAACCTGCCCGGTTGGGAAAACCTAAAGCTATCAAAAATCAATATAAAACTTCAGGAATCAGATAATAAACTAAATCTCAAATCACTATATGAAGATATTGCATCAGCTTATTTTAATGTAGTAACGCTACAGGAACAACTAAAAAGCAACACTGTAAATAAAGCAATAGCCGACAGCCTTTATATTGTTTCTGAAAATAAATACAAACAGGGGCTTATACGGCTTCAGGAAGTAAATGATGCCCGGGTTACCCAGCTTTCTGCTATAGAAAGCTCTAACCAGTCAGGTTATTTACTTGAAAAATATTATCTGCTACTTAAAATTCTATGTGACATTCCTGAAGCTACAGAATTAATTATAGAAGATGCCGCTAATGCAGCTTCCGCTGTTCTTGCCCCAAAAGCAACTTTAAACAAACTTGCTGTTGAAAATAGTATACTGAATGAAAAATATGCATTAAGCAATTACAGGTATTACAAAAAACAATTCTTGCCAACCTTATCGGCAGAATTTTCTCAATCATGGCAGTTGTTTAATACTAATTTCAGTGTTTTTGACGGTGATTGGATTAACAGCAGGTATATTGGGTTTAAGCTGTCTATACCCTTACCCACCGGCACCCAGGTTGCCAACACTATTAATGCAAGATATGACTATATAATAGCACAGCAAAAAACAGAACAGGCTAAAATAAAAGCAACCCTTGAAAACAAGCAGCTCCAAAACGATTTTGAAAAAGCGGTGTCGCAATACACAAATGATGTAGCAATACTTGCCCTTAGGAAAGAGTCCTATACTAAAAATATGAACCTTTACCGCGAAGGAGTTCTGGCCCTTGATGATGCGCTTAACAGCTATAATACCATGATTAATGCAGATTATGCCCTTATATCATCAAGGATAAGCGTACTGCTTGCACGGGCAAAGATTGATATAAATAATAAAATAAATTAACATGAAAACTCGATTGTGGATATTGTTCTTATGCCTGGCAATAGCATCATGCGGAAAAAAGCTTGAAGAAAAAAAGCCTGTACGAAAAGATGTTATAGAAACAGTTTTTGCATCAGGATATCTGGAGGCTAAGGATACTTATGAGCTTACTGCCTTGAGCGACGGCTATCTTACTGAAGTGAGTTTTGAGGAGGGTGACCTCATTAAAAAGGGACAAGTATTAGCTGTTATAGACAATAAAGAAAATCTTTTTAACACTCAAAGCGCTACCCAGCTTTACCGCATAGCACAGGCAAATACTGCATCTTCAGCCCCCTTGCTTCAACAGGCAAAACAGAATGTAGAGCTTTCATGTAAAAAAATGGAGCAAGATGCGCAGCAGGAACAGCGGTACCGTAAACTGCTTGAAAGCAACAGTATATCAAAAGTGGAATATGAGGATATTTACCTTGACTACCAGACATCGAAAACCAACTACCTATCTGCACTTGAAGATTACAGAAACAGGCAGCAGCAGGCACGCCAGGAGGAAATTACTAACAGAGCCAGCAAACAGATTAATGCAGAGACGCTTGGTAACAACCGCATAACAGCAGTTTCAGAAGGAAAAGTGTACCAGAAATTTAAGGTAACAGGTGATTATGTAAAACGTGGTGATGTTATTGCTACCATAGGCAGCGCTGATGTGATATATGCCAAAGTAAATGTTGATGAAGCCAACATTGCAAAAGTTAAAATGGGGCAAAAAGCCTATTTAGAGCTTAATACTGAAAAAAACAAGGTGTACAATGGCACTGTTGATAAAATATATCCATCGTTTGATGAAGAAACACAATCTTTTGTGTGCAGGATTATTTTTAATGAGCCAATTGACTTTAAGGTTGCACAAACCCAACTGCAAAGTAATATTGTTGTAGCCCGGCATGATAATGCGCTGTTGATACCCCGCAGTTATATTGACTATAACGGATATGTACAAATTAAAGGCAAGGATGAGAAAACAAAAGTGAAAACCAATTTTGTAAGCAATGAATGGGTGCAGGTGCTGGAGGGTATAAATGATAGTACCATATTAGTAACAGACCAGCTAAGTGCCAATAAGATGAAAACATCAGAAGTAGGTGCACAACTGGGTAAATAGACAGCTATGAAACTAAATGTAAATTACAGCATAGCACTCACACATATACTCTCGCGGAAAAAGCAGACAATAACAGCTGCGCTGGGTGTAACAATTGGTATGGCTATTTACCTGTTCATGAACTCACTTAGTGCCGGATTTACAAAATATTCGCGAAATGAGATATTTAAGAGCAATGCACACATTAAAATTTACAAGGATGACATAATGAGCAAGCCACTGGTTGCGCATAAAAATACTCTAACTGTTATCATTAACCCCCAGATTACCAATGTTTCAAAAAAAATAATTAATCCCGAAGCATTACTTAACAATGTTAAGAAACAGCCCTACATAACCAACGCTATAGCACAGGTAAACTTTGATGCTTTTTACAGCCGTGGCAGCACCCAGATTAAGGGAACCGGCAACGGGGTTAGCATTATGGATTATAGTGCCATGTTCAACTTTAATGAATATATGGTGGCAGGCAGCCTTATGGCGTTGCAGGATAACAAGAATGGAATAATTATAGGCAGTAGTATCAGCGATAAGCTGAGCCTGACTGTAGACGACAATATAACTGTATCATCGTCTTATGGTGTGGTAAAAGTGCTAAAGATAGTAGGCATTTTTTCTACAGGCAGCGATTTTAACGACAGTTCCAAGTGCTACACAAATATTGTTACGGCACAGCAATTCCTTAAAGAAGGACCTGATTTTGTTTCTGCCATTTATGCCAACACGCCAGACCCGGATGAATCGGAAGCATATGTTGGCATGCTAAAACAATTAACAGAGTATACGGTAGAAGACTGGAAGACCACTAATGCCGACGTGCTTGCCGGAGACAGTGTAAGAGGGCTCATGATGGGTGCAATATCACTCTCTATACTGCTTGTTGCGGGGTTTGGCATATATAATATACTTAACATGACTGTTTCACAAAAAATAAATGACATTGCTATACTTAAAGCTATTGGCTTTTCGGGTAAAGATGTTATACGCATATTTGTTTCCGAAGCTTTTATCATGGGCCTTCTTGGCACATTTGCAGGTGTATGCATAGGCCTGATCATGGTAAAATTAATGTCGGGAATATATGTAGGCCCGCCTATAGGTTACTTTCCAATATATTTTGAGTTAGTAATATTTATGAAAAGTTTCCTTTTAGGT
The DNA here is from genome assembly GCF_024305175.1 of Flavobacterium sp. Classification (GTDB taxonomy): domain Bacteria; phylum Bacteroidota; class Bacteroidia; order Flavobacteriales; family Flavobacteriaceae; genus Flavobacterium. Next base: position 46,558 of record NZ_JAMWYY010000014.1, on the reverse strand, counting down.
TTGGGCATAACTATTTGTGCAGGATATTTTCCTGCCAGGAAAGCATCAAAAGTTGATCCTGTTTCAATTTTCAGACGATAAGCTATGCAAACTACAGTATTAAAAACACACTCGGTTACTAAATATTTTTATGATCCTGTAAAATTCAGGGTACTTAATGATATAAATATCGAGGTATTTAAAGGTGAATTCCTTACGCTGGTTGGTAAAAGCGGTTCAGGCAAATCTACTTTGCTGTACTGCCTAAGCACTATGGATAGGGATTATGAAGGCAGTATAGAAATACTCGGTAAAAACATAACCGGCAGCAGCATAGACACGCTTGCATCCATACGAAATGAAAATATCGGCTTTGTTTTTCAGTTTCACTATTTGCTGCCTGAATTTACATGCCTTAAAAATATAATGATACCCGCTATGAAGCTGGGCAGGCTAAGCAGAGAGGAAATTGAGCATAAAGCTATGGAAAAACTTAGAATACTGGGACTTGAAGACCAGGCACAAAAACCTGCCTCTAAACTTAGCGGCGGGCAGCAACAACGAATATCTATAGCTCGTGCACTTATAAATGACCCTGCAATAATAATGTGCGATGAACCTACAGGAAATCTTGACAGTAAAAACAGTAAGATTGTTTTTGATATCTTCAGGCAGCTGTCGTCAGATTTTGGGCAGACTATTATAGCAGTAACGCATGATAATGATATTGCTGATAATAGTGACCGTAAAATAGTACTGGAAGACGGTAATTTACTCTTGTAATTATAGCTTTATTGCCTGCGTTTCTTCAGCTACAACCTACAGCCGCGATTAAATACTTCTTTTCCCTGAAGCAAATAAGTAATTAAAAGTAGCCCGGGATAAAGTAGCATGCTCCCGGGCAATTACACAAAACCCAAATGAAAACTATAATTTCTTCTTATCTATTCTATTAATCTTTTTACAAGCCATATTTCCTCAAGCGATAAATTTATCGATACAAGATGGTAGTTTTCGCGAATAAGCATATCAGATAACTGTCCGCGCTGGCCGTAACTATAAGAAATATTAATAAAACTGTTGTACCTTAAGCTTAAAGGTAATCCTATACCTGCTGTAACAGAGGCACTCCTTATTTTTGAGCCGTCAATCAGCATATGGCCTGTATCATAATTACCTCCCATCCTAAAGCGCATCTTACTAAAGTAACTCCTGCCGCCTTCTAAATATTCTACGCCGCCACCAACAAAATGCTGATTAGTAAGCTCATCTATAGCGTTTTCTTCCTCATTGGTTCCGCTCCAAAGGCTAAGCTTATAATCGGCGTTAAATGTAAATGCCTTATATGTATATTTAGTGCCAATACCTATTTCTGTCGGGAGCTGATAAGACCTTATCTTAATGTTTTCAGCAGCTTCTATTTCGCTTTCTACTCCGTCAATAACAGATGATACGGCTTGCTCTTTAGACCCCGATAAAGAAGCAGGCAGGTTAACGGCCACTCCTATACCTAAATTATCCCGCAGCTTGTATTGCCCTCCTAAAGAAAACTGTATGCCTTTGTAATAATGACTTTCGTCTATAAGAAGCTTATTTTCCTGAATATTTACTGTTTCAACTTCATTTATTTTACCAAAATAATAAATGCCACGCACACCTACATTAAGTCGGTCGTTAAGCTTTCTGCCATAGTTTATATGAAAACTATTAAGGCCTCCGCTACCTACTATATTGCTTCTGTAAAAATCTGATGACCCTTCTACTGTGCCGGTTACGGCAGAAATGTTGTAGCCAACATTAGTATAAGGAAATAAAGAAACCCCGATAGCCGACTTTTTATCAAACGCCAGTGCCATTGATATGTTAGAGAAGTTTGAGGTATTGTTTGATTGCTCATCATTACTGCCAATGTAATAACTGTTTTCGTTTTTCATTCCCAAATCAAAAAAGAAAGAATTTTTAGGAATAGAGCCAAACGAAGCAGGATTTAAGCTGTTTATTTCGCTCTCGCTGCCCAGGGCAAAGCCACCTCTGCCTAAAGCATTGGTTTTGCCTGAACCAAGCTCATTTTGCCTGCCTACTCCAAAAAGTGAATAAGGAGAACTTGTAAGGTTTCCTGTTTGGCTAAATGCCGCAACATTATAAATAACAACACAGGTAAAAAAACCTTTTTTTAAATTAATCATAAATTACATAAGTTAACTTTAGCTCAGAGCTGTGATACTGATTGTTTTCGCCATTAAGTATAAGCCTGTCAACCGATGAATTATAATTATAAGGCACAAATATCAGCCCGTAATTAAGGTATCTGCCATCGGTAAGGACGCTCTGCAGGAAAAAATTAACATCTGCTGTTAAATACACTTCATTAATTTCAGGGTCTTCTCTTGCTATATAGCCAACACCTCCATAAGCAATTATATCGTTGTTTTGGTCTACAGTACAGAGATATACAGAATCGCGTATCGGATAGTTATCATTATAGTAGCGTTTATCAAGTTTAATTTTTAGCTGTGCCTTAAAAATATCGCCTTTACCATCGTTATATTCCCTTATATTTCTGATGGATGGAAAGGTTACTTTTGTCATTAGCCCCAGCCCGGACTGGATGAAAGCCAAATCTTGTAAGTCGTTAGATTTCACTTCATTCTCCTGTCCTCCCCCTATTACCTGTGTTATAGTTCCGCTGGCATTGCCCTGTATATTATTGAAGAATTTGTTTGAACTGCTGTTGTAAACCAAATCAATATATTCACTCTCAACATCACCATCACCAGGGTTTGAATAGTATAGGCGTATGTATGATTGCGCCGGGGCAAATCCTGTAATAGCAGCATTCTCAAAATCTGAGGGTGCGATGTAAAGCCCTTTTAAGTAATTCAGGAACTCCTCCCTATCGTTAACATTGTTACTTTTTAATACATTAAAAATAGTATTACCTAAAACGGGATTAAGGGTAATTGTAAGTGAATCATTGCCTATTCTGGGCTTAAAGCTTTTTTGCCCTATCACTTCATTATCTGACTGCAGCAATGTGGTATTATAATAATTAGTCTGAGAGCTTGGCAACCTTATTTCTTTTGCCAGTTTTCGCACCTCTATTGTTTTGGTAAGTAAGGTATCACTATAATAGTAACCATCATAACTCAGGTTCAGTACAATAGAATCAAACACAACATCGTCATCAAGTGTGTAATAATAATTTGCCGGGGTAAACTCTACATAAGCAGAGGCTTTCACTTCTCCAAAATAAGGATCTATGTAGCGCCCAACCAGTAACCTGTTGCCCGAGCTGATAATACTATCATACCTGTAGGTGCTCATTTCAATGGCGAAAGTGTCTACATCAATAATACGTACATCACTCTGAATAAAATCATCATCTGATGAAAACGACTCTGTATTATCACAAGAGCATAATATTATTAATAGAGTGATTATACCAATAGTTATGTTTTTAAATGTCATTATATATGGCTTATGCCGCTAAAGTAGAAATCTAAGACATACACTTAAAATGATATATATGAACTGCAGAATAATAAAGACAGTAAACCCGAATTTACCGACAGGCAGTTTGATATATGCATAGATAGCTATGGGATAAGTTGTTGTAATAATTAACCAATATGTCGATTAAAACATCCATTGTGTATATTATGATTTTAGGACAATTCTTTAAAATCTACTTTTGGATAAAGTTTATTACATGCATGTACGTTTATTAATGTTATTGTTTCTGCTATTAAATAATGTTATGATATCTCAGGAATACAATACATCTGCTAACTATACTTATTCGGCTTTTTATAATGATGATACGGCATCTATTTACCGCCATCAGTTTGGTTCTCTGTACAGCCATAATAACTGGAAATATATGTTAGATATTAACCGTGTAAGTATTGAACACCCAATGATGTCTGCATTTGAAACAGAAAACGTTGATAATATACTCTCTATAAAGGGTTCGCTAACATATACAAGGGCACTTAACCAAAAATGGAACATGAGCCTGGTTTTTGCTCCACAGCTTGTGTGGTTTACAGATAACAAACCTGAACTTGAAAATATAATACCGGAAGCGAGTTTAAGCTTTAACAGAAAAATTGGTAAAAGTGAGATGTGGAATGTTTTTTTCGGAGCAAGCTACAGTACAAATTACGGTAAGCCCATAATTTTTCCAATTATGTCGTTACAAGCTTCAATAAGAAAATTTGATATAAATATTGGGATACCCGAAACTGTATTTACTTACAGTATATCTCAGGAACATTCGTTTAGTGCATGGGCACGAACATCATCGGCTTATGCAAAAAATAACGGAAACAACTATTTCTATTCTGGTTTAGGGGAAGATAAGATTGATTATCTTGAATGGTTCGATATTTCGGCAGGTACAGGCTACACATATACATCACATACAGGTTGGGAAACCAGTTTTTTAATAGCAAAAACGCTTTATAATAAATTTGAAATGGAAGGCAATGCGGGCAATCAGCTCGATGTACCATTAGAGAATAACATTTCATTTTCACTAAATTTTATATACAAGTTTAATCTTAAAAAATAACTATGACAAGATTATTGAAATCTACATTTATAACACTGATAGCAACAATGGCATTAACCAGCTGCTCTGATGATGACACAACAAAGGATATAGGGAACTGGATAACAAGTACAGTTTTTGACGGATCGCCCAGAAGCAGTGCTGTAATATTTGCTGATGAAAACTTTGCCTATTTGGGTACAGGCTATGATGGTGACGATTACCTTACCGACTTTTGGCGCTATAATATTGATGGTGGTTACTGGGAACAAATTGCTGACTTTCCGGGTGAACCAAGAAGCTCTGCAACAGGCTTTATGGTTAACGGATTTGGATATGTAGGTACAGGGTATAACGGTACAGAAGAACTTGCCGACTTTTACAAGTATGATACAACAACCGGTATATGGACACCAATTGCAGATTTTGGGGGTACACCAAGACGTGCGGCAGTTGGGTTTAACTCTGTAACAGCAGGGTACGTAGGCTCTGGTTTTGACGGCCAGAATGACCGTAAAGATTTTTGGAAATACATTCCGGAAGAAGATACATGGATAGAATTATTTGGTTTTGGAGGTAACAAAAGAAGAGAAGCCACAACTTTTACTATAGATAACTTTGTTTACTTTGGTACTGGAATATCTAACGGCTCACACCAGGATGATTTCTGGAAATTTGATACGCAAAGCGAAACCTGGACGCGGCTGACTGATCTTGATGATGATGACGATTACAGTATTATGAGATCGCAGGCTACAGCTTTTGCCATAGGCAGTTATGGATATATATGTGGTGGCGACAATGGAAACAGTGTTTGGGAATATGACCCTTCTACAGATAAATGGAGAAGCAAGACAGATTTTGAGGCCGCAAGCCGTGTTGATGCTGTTGCTTTCTCAAATGGTATTCGTGGCTTTGTAGGGCTGGGTAAAAGCGGCACCTATTATTTTGATGATATGATGGAATTTTTGCCTTTTGAAGACCAGGAAGATGATGACTAAAAAACAGTAGTAAGTTTTTGTATATGTTAAGTTATGTTTAAACAACGGCCAAATAGCAATATTTGGCCTATTACCATTTATCATGAAAATTATTTTTTTATTTATAGTTGCAGCAGTAGCTGCTGTATCATGCAGTAATGATATACTTTTGGTAGAAGTATATAAATCAGATGCGGGTTACGGATATAAAATAACAGAAAATGGAAAAGTCCTGATTAAACAAAATACTATTCCTTCACAAAATGGTAATAAAATGTTCTGCGACAGCGTTGATGCCCTTAAAGTAGGTAATGCTGTAAAAAATTTAATTCAGGAAAACAAAGTACCTACCATTAAACAGGATGATCTTTACAGACTAAATATTAAACTTAAATGTTAAGCATTTTATACCAAAAAAGCAGTTTCAGGACTTTTATAATACATTTTTTTGTTTGGGTGTTAGTTCTCTCTTTTCCTGTTATAAACACTTTAACAGGTGAAGGGACATTTAAAGTATGGCGAATAGTTGTGCCTGTCTCTGTTTTCTATTTTAACTATTCTTATCTTGTACCACGCTTACTTTTACGTTCTAAACGGCTATTGTATATAGGCTCTATAATAATCCTCATTATAACGCTTTCATACATTTTAATGTTGTTAGATCCTTTAGACATACCTCCCTTAGTATTGTCTCAGCTACCTCCAGAACGGCCTCATAGCTTCATGGTAAAGGTTTTTCCTTATACTGCTATGATTGTACTGCATCTTTCAATAAGTACCTTATTACGGATATATTCAAGGTTAAATGCCTCTCTTAAGCAACAGGCAGAAACAGAAGCTCAGAAGAAAACCATAGAGCTTAATCTGCTAAAAGCACAACTAAATCCGCATTTCTTCTTTAACTCTCTTAATACCATATATTCGCTTTCAATAAAAAAATCTTCTAAAACACCGGAAGCAATATTAAATCTTGCCGATTTGATGCGTTATATGCTTTATGAAACAAATAAAGAGATGGTTAGGCTGGAGCAGGACATTTTTTATATAGAAAACTATATTGAACTGCAAAAACTAAGACTTACCAGCAACAATAAAGTTACATTTAAAGTTACGGGAAATCCGCAGGGTATCATGATTCCGCCATTACTCTTTATTTCTTTTGTAGAAAACGCTTTTAAATATGGTGTTATGACGAATGGGGAAATAAGTAATATTAACATCGAATTTACCATACAAGATGATTCAATAAAGTTTAATGTAATTAATGATGTTAACACTAATGCATATTTTAGGGTTAATGATACTGGTTTGGGCATAAAAAATGCCGTTGAACGTATTGATATATGCTTTCCTGAAAAAAATATATTTTATACAAAACTTAAAAACGGTAAATTTATAGTTGAATTAACCTTGTTTCTTAAATGAAAATAAATACTGTAATAATAGATGATGAACCACTGGCTATAGATATTATAAAAAAATATTGTGAGTCTATCAATGATATAGAATTGATTGCCACATTTACAAATCCTATAGAAGCTATGAAGTTTATCAATAGCAACAGGGTAGATCTCTTATTTTTGGATATTGAGATGCCAATACTTACAGGATTAGAATTTATAGAAACACTTAATACAAAACCCAGCTTAATATTTACTACCGCATACCCACAGTTTGCAATTGATGCATTTGAATTTGATGCAGTAGATTATCTTGTAAAGCCTGTTTCATATAAACGGTTTCTGAAGGCGGTAAACAAACTGAATAAAAATACTTCTGAAATACTACCATCCGAACAAGCTATAGATTATAAAATTCCAAGCCGGTTTATTTTCGTTAAATCAGATTATGAAAGTGTAAAAATTGTTATTGAGGATATTAAATATATAGAAGGATTAAAAGATTATCTTAAAATTCATCTTACAAATAACCGGTATGTCTTAACACTTTCCAACTTTAAAAACCTGATGGAAAAGCTTCCTGATAATCTTTTTATACGGGTTCATAACTCTTTTGTGGTAAACTTAAAATATGTTGAAGTTATACAAAGAAATAAGATTATTATAGACAATCAGAGAATCCCAATAAGCGGGACATACAAAAACAAATTCTTTGAGAAGATTAAACTTTAGCCCTCTGTTACTTTTCAAGTATAATTTTTTTTAAGTTTACATTAACTAATGGCATAAATTCTACTAAAAGCTTAATTAAATTATTCCTGATAATTTTAAAGTGCTTACGCATAAAAAAGACACAAAACTATAGCTGGTAAAGAATTATGCAAAGCCTCTGTATTTATTAACCAAAGTTCAATAAAACTAAGTACATTAGTACAATGATAGATAGCCTTATAAATACTATAGAGGAGAGTGTGGTTCTTAATGAAAAGGATATCTTACTATGCGAAGGTTATTTTGAACCCATATTATACCCAAAAAACAGGATTATTGAAGAAGAAGGACAAATACCAAAATATTTGTATTTTGTCGTTTCAGGTTTTATCAGGTTATTCAGCTATAACAAAGACGGTAATGAGGTTACCTCACATATAAACTGCCCTCCTGGTTTCATTACTTCCTACAGGCATTTTTCAGATCAGACACCTGCCGGTGAAAACCTGGAATGCATAAGTGAGTGCCACCTGCTGCGTATCAGCAAAAAAGACCTCGATTATATAATAAATAATAGTCCTGCCCTTAAAGACTTTAGTATTTGGGTTTTCCAGCAATCTATTTTATACAATGAAAACAGGGCTAAAGCACTGGCCACTTTAACTGCCGAAGACCGATACCTCCATTTTATAAAATCCCATCCTGATGTATTGCATAACGTTCCTCTGCAATATATAGCATCATTTTTAGGGATGAACCCCAAAAGCCTGAGCAGGATCAGGAAAAAAATTACAGGCCGTTGATTAAGTAACATTTGTGAAGTGCAGTTACAATCATTAAGCTCAATTTTGTTTCATAATTAAATACATAAATTATGAAAAAACAAAATCTGGCACTTGTTACCGGTGCTAACGGACATTTAGGTAATAACCTGGTAAGGCTGCTGTTAAAAAAAGGCATACCAGTAAGGGCATCTGTAAGAGATATTACCAATAAAGCTCCTTTTGAAGGGCTCGACTGCGAAGTGGTTTATGCAGATATGACCGATAAAAAATCTATGGTAAGGGCGCTGCAGGATGTTCATACATTTTATGCTGTTGGCGCAGTGTTTAAATTGTGGGCTAAAAATCCGAAGGAAGAAATTTATGATGTTAATGTACAGGGTACAAGATATATGATTGAAGCGGCAGCAGAAGCCTGTGTACAAAAAATTGTATACATAAGCTCTATAGCTGCGCTTAATTATACTAAAACGCCAATAACAGAAGATAACGGCTATAACCCTGACCGCAGGGATATGTACTACAACTCAAAGAGCGATGGCGAAAAACTGGCTTTTGAGCTGGCAAAAAAACTGAATATTGAACTTGTTGCCGTATTACCCTCTGCCATGATTGGCAGTACCGCTTTTAAACCTTTAAGTACATCATATAATATAATTGACCTGATACTGAAAGGAAAAGTTCCTGTTGAAACAAATATCAACATAAACTGGATTAATGTTAAAGATGTAGCTGAAGGATGCTATATGGCTGCTGAAAAAGGATTAAATGGCGAAAGGTATATACTTGCCAATGAAAAATCTATATCATTGAGAGAGACTACTATTATTGCAAAGCAGCTTTTCCCTAACCTCAATATAAAACTACCCGTTTCAGTTCCTAAAGTTGTTTTATTTTTTGTGGCAGCACTTATGGAATCTGTAAGTAAAATATTGGGTAAAGCGCCTGTACTCACGATTAAGGATATTGCAATGTTCTCCGGGCTTAAACAGGATTTTGATATTTCAAAGGCAAGACACCAACTCGGGTTTAATCCCAAAGCGCCCCGTCAGGTTGTTGAAGAAGCTATGTTATACCTGGTCAAAATGCAACGTAAAAGCAATTAAAGAATTAATATTATTAACTGTTAATCATTACTACAATAATAATTTTTATAATGCTTAAACTAAAATACTAAAGGCTTTTAAAATGCCCTTATCGTTGATATTTCAAAAAGTGAAGGTATAACCCCTACTCTACTAAATTATTATTTCCGTTAAAAGAAAATCCTTTTAAGGCAGTTGCACAAAAGATAATGGCTCAGGAACCGGAAACATTATGATACGTATCAACATTCAGAAAAATAGTATAGCCTGCATATGATTTTTATGACTCTTGTGATCTTATTTTGCGCTTTATATAACACAGCTTCTGAAACAAAAGGTGACCCGCGAAGCAGAATGTGCGCTTCTTATTACAGATTTAATTACAGTAGGTACAGCACGCATAACGCTGGATTCTTAGTAGGTCAGTAAATTATCCCGGCAGAATTTGATCACTATATATGTTATACCACCTTCCGCTCAGTCATATTAAGGCACATTCAAATCTCTTTTATAAATAATAATTAAACTTATTACTATTACCGTTATAAATCCTTGTGAGTAAAACGGTGAGCGTCTTTCAATATGAGTATATAAGGTGTTTGTGGTGGTTTTAAGTCGTCATACCTCCCCGAAAGAAAAAGCCTTTCGAGAAATCGAAAGGCTTTGCTATTTCAAGTATAATATCATATAGTATACTGAATATTAAAAATATATGGATTTAAAATTTACTCCTTAATTATCTTTTGGCTTACAACTTTACCATCAGCAGTATATAGTTTCAGCAAATAAGTACCACTTTTAAGTTCTTCTAATTGTATACTGTTTTGAGAATTTTTTACATCTCCACTTTTAACTATCTGCCCTAACAGGTTCATAACTTCAAACGCGCTAACGGTTTCTTCCGTTTGTAGATAGATAAGCCCATTTGTAGGATTAGGATATACTTTTAGATTATTAAAGCTATGGTCTTCAATTCCTGCATTTGTTCCGCAGGGTACAGCAGCCAGCTTGGCAATAAAAAAATCAGTATAGCTTGTTATACCGCCAACTTTTGTAAGCGTTTCAATACCATCATCTTCTGCTGTAAACAGTTGATTTCTTTGGTATCCTCCTGCAATATAATTACCATCATTATCAGTTGCAATTGCTGTAAAAGAATCTTTATTGCCAAAGTTGCCCATAACATCATGCAGCGCAAAAGCTACTCCTGTTTCTTTATTTATTCGCAATATTACCGGGTCACTTAAATAATTTTGGCCGCGGTCAATTGAAACTTCATCCCAAGTGCCCTGAAACATCTCTGTAGCTACCGCAATTTCATCGCCATTTATTGCAATATCATACGGGAAATTTAATGATGTTTCTGTATCCGGTGCACTTCCCCAGGTTACCATACCATCAGGTGACATTTTCAGGACAAATGCAACCATTCCCGGAGTTGGAGGAAGTGTGTAGTTGCTGAATGTCGTTACAGCCCCCCCATTATTATTATAAATACCGCTTATATAAAAACTTGAATCTTCATCTAATACGAAATCAAATATCCGGGTGGTGTTAGCGTTAAGCGACATATTTTCTTCTAAACGCCAAATTTCATTACCTTCTTCGTCAATAGCAAGAATAAATGAACATTTTTCAAATGCTGTACCACCATAAGAAAGCGGTATTAAAGTGCTGTTTCCTGGATAAGTACGATGACCTGATATATAATATCTGCTAAGAATTTCATCATAATTAAATTGAACCTGTGACTGCTCTATAATACCTTCCATTGGTAAGTCCAATACATCGAGGTATTCGCCTTCAGGGCTTACTGTTACAATAAAGAATTTGGCAGTATTAGTAAAGGTTTCAGGAACAGTTACCTGCCCCTCTAAATGTGTACCGTAAACAAGCCCTACCAGCAACCTGACATTACCATTATTATCTACTATAACAGGTCCCATTAATGAGCCTAAATTATTCAAATTCACATCACCCTGAAGCATTTTATACCATGCCAGTGAGCCATCATCTGTATTATATTTTACAAGCGCAGCGGTTTTATATCCTTCCTGTACCTGCCCTGTACCATCAAGATAAGGAAGTGCAACTTCCGGAGAAAAATGTGGCGGTACATATATTTGCCCAGGACCAGTAAGGTTTTGCACAGTAGCAGTTAGATATAATCCGCCTTCATTGTCCAAAGCTAATTTATGGCTACGGTCATTACCACCACCGCCAAGGGTTTGCGTCCACCTGAACGTACCATCGCAAGTTGTAGAGATTAATAGTACATCTATTGCATTATATTCATTATATACCGTAATTGGAAGGCCATCATATTCTGTCTGCTGCCGTGTTATGTAAGCAAGAAAATAATAGTTGTTATCATGATCAACGACGATATCTTTTATTTGCTCGCTATTGGTATATGCAAATGATGTACCTCCTTCACTTGGACTGCTGACAATTCCTCCACCACGTTTTGCCCACTGCCAGTTGTATTCCTGAGCGGAAACTGAATATGTGATAATAAAGAACAGGCTTAGTAATAGTTTTTTCATAAATTTTAATTGAATTATTTTTAAATAATAATAAAAAAATGCCACAGCAAAAACTGTGGCATTTTTTTATTATTTATTTTATTACAAGTACCCTTTGCAAGGCACGTTGGCCGTCTGCCTCTATGCTCACAATGTAGCTACCTGAAGAGAGGATTTCGGTTGACACTTCTATTTTACCAGATAAAGCATTAAGTTTAATTTCATTTACCGGTACACCAAGAAGATTATAAATTATTAATTTATCTGCAGATGAATACATATTTCCTAAATCATATTCTACAATCGTAAAACTTTCTGCAGGATTTGGCGTCATTATTAGTTTAGTATCGTCTCCCGTCGCCGCACTGCGTGCCTGTGAAGAACCACCCTTAGGGAAAGTAATTTCTGCTGCCTGAAGGCAATCTTCTCCCTGTACAATCAGTATATCCGTTCCGCCATTAAAACTACTGTCAGGAATAAATTGCAAAGGCCCAAAATTATAAGTACCTCCGGCAGGAATAGTAACTGAAGATGGAATATAAACACCATAACTGTTAAAACTGCTTAGAGAAACAGTCATTGGCGCAGAAGAACCATTAACAATATAGCCACTTACCAGATAAACTCCTTCTCCATTATATATAACATTCCTGATTACTATCCTGAGTTTACAATCATCATATTCACATTCTTCAAAGCTTGGTGATACACTAAACGTATTACTTTCTTTAACGCATCCATCCTGCTCTAAAATTAGCTGGTAGTCACCGGCCTGTGTAACTTCTATGTTAGATACAGGGCTGTTGTTACCTGAAAGTACAACCTGATTATTTACCATCCACTCGTAATGACCCACAGTAATAAGCGGGGCAAGTACATACCATGCCGGGTCTGCTGTAAGACATAAACTATAGCAACCGGTAGGAATCATCCATAATGATGCTTCCAGTGGATGTGGTATGGTTAAGGTTGATTTTGTCTGGCAACCGTTAACATCAGTATAATATACTCCAATAGCACCGCCAATTGAAGAATAAGTTGTAGTACCTGAAGTACCATTAGTCCAGTTATAATTTCCCTGACCTCCGGATGCAGTTACCTCAACAAGATATGGTTCGCAGGTAATAACCTGATAACTCAGTACCGGCTCTGCAACTGCAGGATAAACCGTTACGGTTATATTGTCAGCGTTACTACAGGCAGATGAACCTGTAAGCCTCACTTCGAGAGTAAAAGTATAAGTACCCGGAGTAGCAGTATCTATTGGGATATCTAATGGTGTAGCAGAACTCCATGTACCGTAAGCACCCGAAGCTGGGGCTGAATTAATAAGCCACCTGTATTCAACACCACTTGATGGCCCCGAACCATGTACACTTTCCTCTCCTTCATTACATACTGTAGTAGGCCCGCTTACACGAACCTGCGGCTGTGATAATATAATAACTGAAGCTCCGGAATTAGATGCAAACTTACAACCGTTTGCATCATATGCCGTTACCCAATACGTTCCGGTAGCAGGTGGAGTAAATACGTTACTCATGGAAGTAGCTACCACTTGGTCTCCCTTCATCCAATCAAAAGAAGCGGGCATAGGAGCACCCAAGCCAGGATTAAATGTTATAGTAGGAGAAGGATTTTGTCCTTGGCAAGCAGGGGTATTGGCTGACGTTAATAATGCGTTAAGATATTCATTCTTTATTATATCTGTAAAACCTGAGTAACTTATAGAAGAACAACTTAGTGGGGAACTTTCCTCAAGCATTACCTGAAAGTTGGTAAAAGCGTTAGCAATTTGTATCTCAGTTACAGGGCCGCTGGCAATATAGCTGGTTCCGTTAAAAAACCACTGGTATGTATTATTTGGATTGTAATTGTTAATAGTTAAGGTTATCGGCGACTCGGCACAATAAGCATTGTCAATAGGCCCTACACTTGCATTAGGCAGCGGATCCAGCACTATGGTTTTGGTTATACTGCATGACGGCCTGCCTGGTGAAGTTAACTGGAGAGTAAAATTATAGCTTCCGGGAGCTAAATTAGAAACTGTTACTTCTTCTCCTGTCTGTGTTGTCATAGCAGGACTGCTAAAGGTGTAGGTAACAGGATTATCGGAGCCAATATCAAATATTGTACTATTATTAAACAAGGTTACATCATAACCTGTTCCAGCGCCGTTGCAGGTAACTGTATAATTAAAATCCGGATCATAATTAGTAATAACTTCTACCTGGCGTTGTGTCATACAAGGCCCTTGCGGTGTCTGGAAAGTAATAAATGCAGTTATTAAATGAGTGCCCGGCACATCTGAATAGAACTGAGCGCCTCCGGTATTTCCTGATACAAGGCTAATAAGCGGGCTTCCTACCCAGCTAACACTTGCTGTACCGTTAAAACTTAACGATGCGGAAATTGTATTACACGAAGTCCAGCCTGCGCTTAAATTTATATTTGCATCAGAAGGTATAGAGCATGGATCTCCAGGCTCACAATTATCACTAACACTAATATTCTGAGAATTTACGATACATCCGTTACTGTCTTCAACCTGTACATAATACACCCCTAATGGACTTCCAACGGGTATCTGATATGTACTGGAGTTTGCATTTGGTATAGGTGTATTATTTCTATACCACTGGTAAGTCAACGTGAGGTTAAGGCCACTAACAGCGTTTGCAGAAATAATAATACTTCCGTCATAATTATCAGGGCAAATACCATAATCGTAACCAGGGCTTATACTTATTGTAGTTTGCGGATATACAAGTATAACATCAGTTGAATAAGGTTCATGACTACAGCCGTTAGGGCTAACAAGAGTAGCAGTAATCGTAAAATCTATATTGCTTCCTGTAGTATTAGTATAAGGATTATTGAGTGTATAAAGCCCTGACGAACTTACAGGGGTAGTTTGCGTGCTGCCATTTCCGAAATCCCACAATACAGATCCAGAAGTTACAGGCTGTGGAGATGTTATTATCAATTCAGCATTAATTTGTGAACCAAAACAAATAGCCGTGGGCACATCAAGATCCAATTCCGGCAGTTCATACAATTCTACATTTGTATCTATATAGTAATCTTCTCCGCATGCCTTTACCCGAAGCCTTAAAACCCCCGTATTACTATTAGAAATTTCATTCCAGCTTACTGTTACTGTAGGGCTGTTTATACCATCAATAACGTTACCGAAGTTATCAAGTACAAGCCATTCGATATAATCCGGAGTAAAATTTAAAAAACTTGCTGTATATGTTGTTACACTACTCGGGCAGAAAATAGTTTTATTTTCATCGTTTGTTACTACTACATCCGGTTGTAAAGGGTATATATCGAATACCGTAGCTTCAGACTCACAACCCGGTGCTGTAACAAACTTTTGTATTACACTAAGTGCATATGGGCCGGCAGGGCCAAATTCTACAGTTACAGTTTCACCTGTAGAGCTTCCAAATATTGTTCCGTTTGTAACACTCCATTCATATAACACATTAGGGTTATTATTGGCAAGTGTATATTCATAAGGATTTCCGGGGCATATATAAATTTCCCCATCAAGTGTTCCTGAAGGTGGCTGGGGGGTATCATAAACATCTATGGTAAAAGGTTCGCTATCACATGAGTTATTACCATTTACCACAGAGAGTGTGTAAGAACCTGAATCGGTAAATGTATGCTGAAAACTAACCCCGGTAAATGTTGCAACCACAGTATTATTACTGATTAATGTCCAGTCAACAACAGCATTTTCAGAATTTGTATAGGTATACTCAATATTTTCGCATACTTCCTGTTCTCCAATTACAGATGTTCCTTCTCCTATCGTAAAACTAAAACTTGCTGAGCCTTCGCAGCCTACAAGAGTGTTATAGTATTTACACTCTAACACATAGTCTCCCGGTTCTAAAGCATCTACTACAATTTTGTTTCTTTGTGAAGTATAAACAAGGCTCGTGGCTGATCCGGGGTTGCTTAAAGAATTAAGATTCCATAGAAAATCTGTTGTTGCCCACTGAGGCAAACTAAACACACCCTGATCTCCTACACAAATTTCTGAAGGCCCTGTAATTTGACCTCTCCTTAATATAACTGGCACCCTTATACTCGTCCAGAAAGGGCATGCACATTCACTTCTGTAATTAACTGTTCCAAAACCGTCCGGCCCTACCTGATCCCATCTTACATCAATGCTTATACCATTATTTGCTACTATCGTACCGCCGGTAACTTCCCAGTTACCGGGACAATTTGCACTTGTGGTATAATTGGCTACATCTCCTTCGCATACTATAGCAGGGCAATATATTTCTACATCGGGCTTATCTTCAATCTTTACCTCTAAAGAATAAGAACTGTAACAGTTACATAAGTTATACACCACTAACTTTACATTATAATTACCTGCCTGGTTATAATTATGTATAGGCTCATAAGCTGTTGAGTAAGTGCCGTCGCCAAAATCCCAGAAATAAGCGAACAAATCTGTACCTCCGTTAGTAATAGAGAGGTTGTCAAAATACACATCAGAATCAATACAAAAAACAGGTTCCGGGTTTATACCGTAAATATCAAATTCAGCTTTCGGGCTCACTATTTTCTCTACGCATATAGTAATATTTTGTTCAGAACCGTCAGAATAACTTATAATTATACCTATAAATCCGTTACCTGCAGCATCCCAATCAATTGATGCAGATTCACTTACCGGACCATAAGTATTAGTTATAGTACCTCCGGTAACCGTCCACGAAACATCTGTTATGTCATCACCAAATATGGTATATGTTACAGAAGTATATTCGCAGAATCTTACACAAGGGCCATCTTCAATGTCCTCTAATAGTCGAAGTCGTTTAGGGTCTTCAGATGTACCTTCACTATCATATTCTATACACCCAACTTGTTGTGTCCAATAAATTGAAGTTCCGTTTTGGGCATACGAAATTGTTGTAAATACTATCATCCAGAAAAGGAGAAAAAGCATTTTCTTTAAATGTTTAAAAATGTTTTTTTGTTGCATAATAATTAGTAGTTGGATTAGACATAAGTTTAAAATTTTCTTAAACTTAGCAAAAAAATAAGCCCTTAATTACCAGCTAAGTGACATTTTAACATTAACAATTAAAAAGCAACACTCTATGTTAAAATAAACTTAAAAACAACTTTATGATATTATCATATATAATATTATTTTAACAATTCAATGTAAATGTGTTGTAAATACACCTTCAGATTTAACTAATATTCCGACTCTTTATCTTAAAAATTTAATAAATTGGCTTTTATTGAATATCCATCCCAATTAAAAATTCTTTCTTATGAATATATTAATTGTAGAAGACCATCCGATGACAGCCCTAATGTATAAGGATCTCATAGTTGAAGAATCAGTTGTAGCTACTACCAATAATATTACGATTGTACAAACATGCCAGGAAGCATATAGTATGATTGATATTTGTGCTAAATCGGGAACAGGTTATGATCTCGCAATTCTGGATCATAATATTCCCTCCTATCCTGAAAAGAAGCTAAATTCAGGTGGAGATATTGCATTATTAATAAAAAAAATGTTCCCTTCCTGTAAAGTATTCATAATCACTTCTCATACCGAAGTATTAATAATTTATGACCTTATAAAAAAGGTTAAACCAGAAGGCCTTGCCATTAAAAATGACATTACAGCCTACAATTTTCCTGATATAATACGTGATATAATTGCGGGTAAGATATATAAGAGTATGTTGGTAAAGCAGTGTCTGAACACTATATGGAAAAAAGGCATTATGATTGAAGATTATAACCGGCAAATTTTAATGTATCTGGCAAAGGGCTATAGGTTAAAAGACATAGAACAAATAATTCCGTTATCGCCAAGTGCCATCCGCAACAGGATAACTAAAATGAAAAAAGTATTCAATAGCAACGACAACAACTCGCTAATAAGGCAGGTAATAGAAGAACATTATTTATAAGCATCTGTTTAGTAATATTTTTTTAATAGCTGTATCCTAAGCAATGATATTAAAACAGCTACAGTCCGAAAAGAAATCTTATCATAATAACTTAAACTGCATGCAGGTATTTTGCTTATTTTTACGTTTCAGTAAATACAATAAAAATGCCTGATACTATTATATTACTACTCGCCTTTGTTATTGCCTTAGCCATTGGCATATACATAGGAAAGTTACTCTTTTCTTCAAAATCAGAATCCGAAAAAAAAGTGCTGGAAGAACGCAATGCAGGCTTCCTTATGCAGATAGAGCAACTAAGGCAACAGGCCTCCAACGAAAAAGCATTACTCGAAAAGCAGTTTGTACAACTGCAGGAAGAGCGTAACGGGCTGCGTACTGAAAAAGACGCACTGGCTATACAACTAACCAAAAGGGAAACCGATTATGACAACCTTTTGGAACGCATGAAGGAACAAAGGCAGGAAACAGAACACCTAAGGGAAAAATTTACCAAAGAGTTTGAAAATCTTGCCAATAAAATACTTGAGGAGAAATCGAATAAGTTTACCGAGCAGAACAAGGAGAATATAAGGAACATCCTCTCCCCGCTTCAGGAAAAAATACACCTGTTTGAGAAAAAGGTGGAAGACACCCATAAAGAGAGTATCGATTATCATGCTGCGCTGCGGCAGCAGATAGTAGGGCTGCGGGAAATGAACGAGCAAATGAGCCGTGAAACGCTTAACCTTACCAAAGCGCTTAAGGGCGACACCAAAATGCAGGGCAACTGGGGTGAGCTTATACTGGAGCGCGTGCTCGAAAAATCGGGGCTGGAAAAAGGGCGTGAGTATTTTGTGCAGCAGAGCCATACCACCGAAGAAGGAAGCCGCGTAATGCCTGATGTGGTAATAAGCCTGCCCGATGGTAAGAAAATGGTGGTTGACAGTAAAGTTTCCCTCGTGGCTTATGAACGGTATGTGAATGAAGAAGACGACCCATTAAGGCTGGCACACCTTAAAGAGCACTGCAACAGCATACGCCGCCATGTAGAGCAGCTAAGTGCTAAAAATTACCATGACCTTTACAGTATGGAGAGCCCCGATTTTGTGCTGCTTTTTATACCCATTGAGGCTGCTTTTGCGTATGCATTAAATGAAGACAACACATTATATAATAAAGCCTTTGAGAAAAATATAGTAATTGTTACACCGAGCACACTGCTGGCAACACTACGTACTATAGACAGTATGTGGACCAACCAGAAGCAGCAGGAAAACGCTTATGAAATAGCTCGCCAGGCAGGTGCATTATATGATAAATTTGAAGGTTTTGTTACCGACCTTATTACTGTGGGCAAACGGATGGACGAAGGTAAAAAGGCCTATCAGGGTGCCATGAATAAACTGATAGAAGGGCGCGGCAATATTGTAACCTCTATAGAAAAGCTTAAGAAAATGGGAGCCAAAGCCAAAAAAACGCTGCCTGAAACTATAATTCAGCGCGCTGAACAAAAAGAAGAAGAAGCGCTTGAGGATGATGCACACAACTTGCTAAACATGTAAATAATAATATGGAAGATAATTTCAGGAAATTAAGCGCATCACGAGTTACAATCTCAGAGCTTATGCTGCCAAGCCATACCAACTTTAGCGGTAAAATACATGGCGGGTATATTTTAATGCTGATGGACCAGATAGCTTTTGCCGCCGCATCTAAATTTTCGGGTATGTACTGTGTTACAGCCTCTGTAGATACCGTAGATTTTTTAAACCCTATCGAGGTTGGCGAACTCGTTACACTAAAAGCATCTGTAAACTATGTAGGCAACAGCTCTATGGTAGTAGGTATAAGGGTAAGCTCAGAAAATATACAAACGGGCAAGGTAAAGCATTGCAATTCATCTTATTTTACAATGGTTGCGAAAAATAAAGAAGGCAAAAATGTTTCGGTGCCACGTCCTGTTTTTACAACGCTGGAAGAAGTACGCCGCTTTTACAACGCTAAAAAAAGAATAGAGTTTAAAAAGCAGCACGATTACCATCAGGAAAATTTTGACCATACTACTACAGAATCGATTAACATGCTTAAAGAAATGAATGTAAGGGTTGAGTTATAAGCTCTAATTCAGTAAATATTTTATATTTGCGGTAACAGTACCGTAAATATGAAGAACAATTACTTTTTTAACGCCGTTACCTTTATTATTTCATCATTGTGTTTTATTTCGTGTGGTAACGACGAAGATTATAAACAACTGCCTCCTGATAACGAACCCGTATCACCTGTAACTTTAAACCTCGATGCGGTGCCTTATGCTACCCTGTCAGAGTATAATTTTTATGAAGGCGATTTAAAAAACCTAAGCCCAGTGTATAAGGTTTTACCTTATAATCTAAACAGCGAACTGTTTACTGATTATGCCCTTAAAAAAAGGTTTATCTGGATGCCGGCGGGCAGTAAAGCAACTTACATTTCAGACAGTAAAATACCCGATTTTCCTGTGGGTACTGTACTCATAAAAAACTTTTATTATGATACAGTAGGCCCTGAAAATTCTACATATATAGTTGAGACAAGGCTGATGATAAAAAAAGCAAGCGGCTGGATATTTGCTACTTATGTATGGAATGATGAGCAAACAGAAGCAGTTTTGGATACTGACGGACATGCATTGCGTATAAGCTGGAACCAAAACGGTGCAGCCATGTCTACTAATTATAAAGTACCTACACCACAGGACTGCCTTAAATGCCACCAGTTAAACGAAACACCTGTACCTGTTGGTGTAAAACCACAAAACCTTAACAAGATGTATGCCTATGCCGACGGAACTAAAAACCAGCTGACAAAATGGATAGATGCAGGATATTTAGACACCAAGCCAAATGGTATAATAGCTACGGTTAACTGGCAGGACGAAACACAGCCTTTAGAACTGCGCGTGCGCTCTTACCTTGACATTAATTGTGCACACTGCCATAGCTTGGGGACATCATGCGACTATACACCTATGGAACTTTCTTTCGCACAAAGCGAAACAGCTTTTAACCTAGGTGTTTGCAGGGAGCCTGTAGATTTTGTTACAGGTAACCAGCAGTATATCGTGAAGGGCGGAGATGTAGAGGGGTCATTAATGCATTTCAGGATGAGCACCACAATACAATCGGAAATGATGCCCACACTTGGGCGCACCGTTGTGCACCAGGAAGGGCTGGAGCTTATTGAAGACTGGATAAACAGCCTTGAAAACACTTGTGATTAACAGTTTTTAAAATTTAATTTAATTTAATGAAGTAGGGTTTTTATTTCTATATTTGTTATCATTCACACAATTATGTAGGATAACTTTATGAAATACAACTATTATTTAAAAACTCTTCTGTTAATAACATTAATGCTGTTTACCGCCTGTGGTACAGATGACGGTGAGGAATACACCGAAGTTCCTGATCCGGTATCGCCCGTGGTTATGGACTTAACTGCAGTACCCTATGCAAAACTTTCCGATTATAAATTTTTTGAAGGCGATCTTAAAAACCTTCAGCCCTCTTATAAAGTACTCCCTTATGAACTGAACAGTGCATTATTTACTGATTATGCCCATAAAAAACGTTTTATATGGATGCCGGCAGGTAGTAAAGCTGTTTATACCGCAGATAGTGAGTTGCTTAACTTCCCCTCGGGCACTGCTTTAATAAAAAACTTTTATTATGAAAATGTGCAGCCGGGTAATACTACACGTATTATAGAAACCAGGCTGATGATTAAAAAAGGCAGCGAGTGGCTTTTTGCCGATTATGTATGGAATGATGAGCAGACAGAAGCGTTTCTTGACCTTGATGGCAGCTTTACCGATGTAAGCTGGAATGAAAACGGTTCACCTAAAAGTGCCAGCTACAGGATACCTTCGGAAACAGAGTGCCTTACCTGCCACAAAATAAACAACAGCAACGGTAACTCAGGCCCGCTTGCCATACCAATAGGCACCAAGCCCCAGAACCTTAACAGGATGTATGCCTATGCCGATGGTAACGCGAACCAGTTAAGCAGGTGGATACAGGAAGGCTATCTTGAAGATAACCTGCCGGGCAATATAACCAGTACTGTTAACTGGCAGGATGCCAGCCAGCCTTTAGAGCTAAGAGTACGCTCTTATGTTGATATTAACTGTGCACACTGCCACAGTGAAGGCGCCCATTGCGACTATATGCCTATGCGCTTTGCTTTTAGCGAGACTACAAACCCAGAAAATCTGGGTGTATGCATAGAACCTCTGGAGTTTATAAATCCGTCTATTTCTCATATTGTAGCCAAAGGCAATCCTGCGCGAAGCGCATTATATTACAGGCTTAACACTACAGATGAATCTTATCGTATGCCTATGCTTGGCCGCACTATTAAGCATGATGAAGGCATACAGCTAATGGCAGACTGGATTAATTCTTTAGAAGGGCCTTGTCCATAATATACAACCTGACTATTAATAAACAACCTCACATTATGAAAAAGATTTTTACTATTATTTCCTGCGGCATAAGTGCTTTTGCGCTGCATGCCCAAAACAATTGCGCTACAGCAGTACCCGTAACTGTAGGTATATACAATGCCACCTATTCAGATGGCAGCCAGGTACCTGCACCTATTTGTACTAATGGTGTTAATAATAATGTTACAAAAGGTATATGGTATAGCTACACATCTGCAACTACAGTAAACGTTACAGTAAGTACAGATGTGCAGGGGTTTACCCCGCAAGACACGCGTGTGCATGTATATAATGGCATGTGTGGTAACCTTACCTGCGTTGCAGGAGATGACGACAGCGGCTCAAGCTATTCCTCTATAGTAAGTTTTACGGCACAGGCAGGCGAAACCTATTATATTGCTTTTGATAATAACTGGAATGACTTCAACTTTACTTTTCAGGTGTTCGAAACAGCATTTACACCGGCATTATTTGAAACCGTACAGTATAATGCTACCGGCTCTTATGTTATGTGTGTTGTTGATATGAATGGCGATTATTTTGATGATATAGTTATCCCTGATAATAACCAGATTAAAATGTTTTATCAGCAAACAGACGGTACTTTTACAGAAACTGCAAGAGTGGCGGGCAGTACTCCTTACATGCCGGGCTGGAGCCTTGCAGCAGGAGACTATGACGGAAACGGCTTTAACGACCTGCTTTATGGCAATGGTAACGGTGCAGCCTTAATGATAGCCAATGCAGATGGCACACAATATACAGCCATGCAATCGCCACAGTCTATTTTTTCGCAGCGCACCAACTTTGTCGATTTAAACAATGATGGGCATCTTGATGCATTTGTTTGCCATGATGTTGCGCCAAACTGTTACTTTCTTAATGACGGCAATGGCGGTTTTAGCTGGGTACAGGGCGGAATTGGCGATCACCCGAGTGGTGGTAACTATGGCTCGATATGGGTAGATTATGATAATGATGGCGATGCCGACCTGTTTATTGCAAAATGCCGTGGTGGCGGAGACCCAGCCTCGATAAACGAACTTCACCGAAATAATGGCGATGGCACTTTTACCAACGTAAGCCAGGAAGCCAACCTTGCCGATATGCTGCAAACATGGTCTACAGCCTGGGGCGATTTTGATAATGATGGCGACATGGATGCCCTTGTAGGAGCAAACTCAACGGCAAACGGGCCACATAAATTAATGCGGAATAATGGTGACGGTACTTTTACTGATGTTACTGAAGGCTCCGGCTTTGCTGACCTTTTTGAACTGAACCGTGAGCATATAGCACACGATTTTAATAATGACGGGTGGATAGATGTTATGGGCGGCGGCAACTACATAATGTTTAATAACGGCGACATGACCTTTACAAAAACGCAGGCAAATGCCTCTGTTGGGCCTATTGGCGATTTAAATAATGATGGTTTCCTGGACATCCTGAACTTTAACCAGATGAAACTGAATAACGGCAATGATAATAACTGGATAAAACTGCACCTTGAAGGTACCGAAAGCAACCGTAACGGTATTGGTGCCCGTGTAGAGGTGTATGCTGAAGGTGACGGATGGGAAAAACAAATTCGTGATGTGCGCAGCGGAGACGGTTTCCGTTACATGAGTTCGTTAAACACACATTTTGGGCTTGGCACTACAGATGCTATAGAGCAGATTATAATTAAATGGCCTTCTGGCATTATAGATGTTATAGAAAACCCTGATGTTAACCAGGCTATTACGGTGCAGGAAGGCTCTACGCTTGGTACAGGTAAATTTACCACTAAACTGTTCAGCACCTACCCTAACCCGGTTAAAGATGTCCTGAATTTTACATCGGACGATACTACACAAATTACAGAAGCACACGTTTATGATATTTCCGGTAAGCTTATTATCACAAATAAGGTAGAAAATAATGCACTTAAAGTGCAGCAGCTTGCAAACGGCAATTACCTGCTTGTATTAAAAGACAGCAATGGTAAATATCATTCTGCTAAATTCATAAAGAAATAAACTACAAAAATCAACTATGTCTGAAAGCGCGCCACATGGCGCGCTTTTTTAACATAAACTATTGTTAAAAAATACCAATAAATATCCTATCTTTCGACCTTTTAAAGGCTTATGAAGAAAATTACTATGGCGCTGCTGTTTGCGGCTTTGGCTTTTCAGTCAGCAAATGCGCAGAAAAACATTGACCCTACTACAGAAGACATTGCCCTTGCCAAACAACTTCGGGAAAAACACGGCAAAGATGATGTAGCAGTCTTAACAAGCAAAGAAAATATTTCTTTTGAACTGAACAAAGATGATGCAGGTGTGGCGGTTAACCATCACATTGAAGAAAGGCTTATGAATATTAACCACCGTGCCGATATTCATAAATATGAATTTTATGACAGCCAGTCGGAGATTCAGGACTTCAGCCTGAAATACAGGAATGATAAATATGCGAATTTTACAGTAAAGGACGAATTCTATACCAGTAACGACCTGTTCTACAATGACTACAGGGTAAAGTATATGGAAGTTACGTTTCCGGTGCAGGGCTATACTTATAATTACAATCTCGACAAAAAATATAAAGATGTAAAGTATTTTACTTCCCTGTATTTTAATGATGAATACCCGATTGTAAAAAAAGAGATTGAGATATTTGTACCCACCTGGCTCGAAATAGAGTTTAAAGAAATGAATTTTGCAGGTTTTGATGTTAAAAAAACCAGCAAGCCTGACCCTAAAGGAAAAGGCACCATTTACACCTATACGTTAGAAAATGTAGCGGCAAGATACAAAGATGAGTCAGCGCCGGGCCCGTCATACATCTATCCGCACCTTTTGGTTGTAGCCAAATCATATACTAATGAAGGTAAAAAGACCACACTTTTTAATTCGACTGCCGATTTATACAAATGGTACAAATCATTGGTAGATAGTGTAGATGAAAATCCTGACGAACTTAAGGCAAAAGTAAATGAGCTTATTGCCGGCGCAAAAACCGATGAAGAGAAAATAAAGAAACTCTATTACTGGGTGCAGGATAATATCCGTTATATCGCTTTTGAAGACGGGCTTGCAGGCTTTCGCCCTGATGCATCTCAAAACGTTTATAAAAAGCGCTACGGAGATTGCAAGGGCATGGCTAACCTTATGCGCCAAATGCTAAAGATTGCAGGATTTGATGCCCGCCTTACCTGGATTGGTACAAAACACATTGCTTATGATTACACTACTCCATCGTTATGTGTAGATAACCACATGATTTGCACCTTATTTAAAGACGGCAAAAAATATTTTCTTGATGGTACAGAGAAATATAACTCGTTTGGTGATTATGCAGAGCGTATTCAGGGTAAGGAAGTAATGATTGAAGACGGTGATAAATATATAATTGCAAAAGTACCAATAACCCCTGCTGCCTCTAATAAAGAAAGCTATAATATCAACTTCAGCATAGAGGGGGAAACACTTAAAGGGAAAGTAAAGGGCAACCTTATCGGCGAAAGCCGCGCCTACTTTTTATACGGCTACAACAACATTAAAAACGATAAAAAAGAAGATGTGCTGCAAAACTACCTTAGCCGCGGCGATAAGAACTTCTCTATATCGAACATAAAAACTTCTAACCTTACCGACAGGGATATAACCCTTACAGTTGAATATGATGCGGTATTGAGAAACAGGGTTTCATCTTTTGATAATGAAATGTATGTTGACCTTGATTATCTTGAGGAAATGGCAGGACTTGATTTTAAAGAGCGAAAAACCGACTTTGAATTCAGCTACAAAAAAGATTATGAATCTAACATTACACTTGCTATACCACAGGGTTATACAGTTTCCAGACTTCCGGAAACACTTGTTGTAGATACTAACGATTATACCTTAACCGCAGCTTACGAGCAAAAAGGCGATGCAATTGTCTATAAAAAGCATTTTGTAATTAAAAACGGCACCATTAAAAAAGCAGACTTCGCCAACTGGAATGATGCCATAACCAAGCTTAAAAAACTTTATAACGACCAAATTACCTTAACTAAACTATAATGAATAAAAAGTTACTATTTATCCTGCTATCGCTTTACTGCGGTATTGTAAGTGCTCAGGACAGCGCCGAAATAAAAAATATGTTTTGGGGTGCAAACGACGAATATAAAAAAGCTGTTACCATTCCCGAAAAGTGGAAAAACGAATCGGCAGTGGTTATTTACAAAAATGAAAATTATGATTACCATAAATTCGGTACAAATGTTACATATATCTCTTCCGTACGGAAGAGGGTAAAACTCCAGGATCAGGCTGCTGTAACAGAGTTCTCAGAATTCTCGTTCAAAGACAGGTTTTATTCTTCAAGAGGTGTAGGTTTTACCTTCAGGAAAGCCGAAAACACGATAGGTATAAAAGTTATCAAACCTGATGGCAGTGAGCGTGAAATTGATGTAAAAGCAGAAGCTGTTAATATGGATGAAGGCAAAAAAATTGCCATATCGAACCTTGAAGTTGGCGATATTATCGATTTTTATTTTTATGCCGAAGAGCCGTTTAAATCTATCTATGAATATGGTTTTGACCCGGTGGAAACCTCTTTAGGAGATGAATATCCGGTAATGAATATGAAGATAACATTTAAAACTGAAAATGATTTTTTTGTAAACTTCAACAGTTATAATGGCGCACCGGAACTTAAGCAGACTTCTGACCCTAAAAGTAAAAACCGTACTTATGAGCTTGTAGCTACTGATATAGAGAAGAATGATTTCCCAAGGTGGTTCTTCCCTTTGGCAGAAGTGCCGTGTTATAAATTCCAGGTGTTTTTTGCCCGTTCAGGCAAGTTTGAAGAAAGGGCTTCGGCATTCCTCCCGGAAAAGGAAAGTATCATAAAAAAAACAGTAAGTGCAGATGATGTACTTGATTTTTATGATGCAAGGTTCTGGCCTCAGGGCGACATAAGCGAAATTAAAAATTTCGTAAAAAACCGCAATTTTAAAAGTGATGAAGAAATGGTGCGCGAAGTATATTACTACACACGCCACCAGTACTACACACGTTATGTAGAGGCTTTTGTGGTTAAAGAGGCCGATATTATGTATCCTTTTGATCTTTATGGCTATGCGCCCGTATTCTTTACTAACGAGATACAGTTTATAAACCATTTTATGGCTTTCCTGAAATGGAAAGATATTAATTATGAAATTGTTGTTGCCACACCACGTTATAATGGCAGCATTAAAGACCTGCTGATAGAGAAGAACACCATAATAATGATTAAAGCTAATACAGCTAATCCTGTTTACCTGCAATTCTTCTCGCCATATACCAATGCCGACCAGATAAACCCTTATATAGAAAACGCTGAGGCTTATGCGCTTCAGGCTGCTAAAGGTAAAGTGGTTAATGGTATCAAAACTATACAACTGCCCTCTTCTACTCATAAGGACAATATGAGCAAAGAAACTATTTATGCCTCTTTGGGAGCTGATTTTTCTGTACTTAACATAAAGCGTGAATCAGAACACTATGGCCATAACAAAGACCAGGACCAAGATGATAAAATGTACTTTTTCGACTATGTTGCCGAAGATTATGCAAAATATGGTACTACCCCACTATTAGAACTGGTTAGGAGCAAGAAGAAAAAAGAACAGTACACTAACGAATTTGACGCATTAAAGAACAAATTGCGTGACAAGCAAAAAGAAGAATTTGAAAAAAGCCTTGAAGGCGAGCTTGGTTTTGAAGTAGATGACCATAAACTTGAAATTGTAAATACAGGCCGCTTTGGTAAAAATACTGCCTTTAGCTATAAAGAAGATTTTACGGTTAAAGATAACCTGCTTAAAAGCGCAGGATCGAACTATGTTTTTGAAATTGGCAAGCTGATTGGGCAGCAGGTTGAAATAGATGAGAAGGAGCAAAAAAGGACAAATAATGTATACTTTCCCTATCCACGCTCTTTTGAAGAAACGATAGAATTTACAGTGCCAGAAGGTTATACTGTAGCCGGTTTAGACAAGCTGAACAAAAAGGTTGAAAACAGTACAGGCGGCTTTGTTAGTACTGCAACTCTAAATGGCAATAAACTTACGGTTAAAGCATATAAGTATTATGCTAACTACTTTACACCAAACAGCAACTGGAAAGATATGCTTGCTTTTCTTGATGCCGCCTACCAGTTTACACAGGAAAAAGTGTTGATTAAAAAAATATAATACATGAAAAAAAGCCTGCTCTGTATCTCAGCTTTTGTGCTGCTTATATCGTGTAAACACGATGATAAATACGCCAACATCCAAAAAGCGGTTTGGCTTGTTGGCTCCTGGGGTAATACATCGGCAGATGAAACACTAACGGAAATTTGGCAAAAGCTGAATGACTCCGTTTTTGCAGGGCAGGCTTTTGTTATTAACGAAGAGAACGACACGGTATTCTTTGAACATATACGTATAGAAGAAAGGAAAGGTGAACTGTTTTATATTGTAACGGTTCCTGACCAAAATGAGGGGCAAGCAGTACCGTTTAAAATGACAACTATAAATGACAGCCTGATTGTTTTTGAAAACCCTGAACACGATTATCCGCAAAAAATAGCATATCGAAAAGTAAATGCAGATTCGCTTGTTGCAGAAATATCAGGCATGCCACAAGGAATAAATCAATCAGAACATTTTCCAATGAAACGGGTACATTAATTACCTCCTCGCTTTAAAATAATCTTCAAAATAAGTACAGTTACCCGCAAGCTCTTTGTAGTATTCCGGGTAATTTTTTTCAAGCTTATCATAGTATGGATTATCATATTCGGGTCTTTCTCCATAATAATACTCGCTATAGGAACTACTCCATTTGTTCTCGGCGCACTTAGCCTGCATGCGTAGGCACAATGCACGAAACTTGTCTGTTTTGGCATGCTGAAATGCGAGGCCGTAATATCGATTGGCAAGATTACATTCATTGTACTCATCATTATCTTCTATAATAGTGATAGTTTGAGTACCACTGCGATACGTGCGGCGCATCATCCACGCATTGCCATAATAAGTCATATTATAATAGCAGTTTGCAACAAGAAAATAATAATAATCCCTGTTCTTCTCTGAAGATTTATTTGCACGGCTAAGATAGGTCATCAGTTTTTGCGTTATCGTATACTTATTCAGCGTAAACCTGTCGTTAAGGGGAATAAAATCGGGTGTATACTTAACCTGAAAAAAAGGGTTTGCATCAAACTGGTTACCAAAACTATCACCTGTCTCCCATGCAGAGTAATTTTCCTGCCAATAGGCATTCCCTGCTTTCCTGAAGCTTTTCGCCGCCATTTTAAGACTATCCTGCCGTATATATTTCATTCCTAAATAGTCATAGAGCATGGGCAATTCATTCTTTAGTATACTGTACTTCCATTTAGAAAATTCATCTTCCTGCTTACTGCACTCAACATCCTTTATCAACAATCCAAGTTGTTCAGGGGTATATACTGCATCTATATAGGCCATATGCTCGCCATAATAATCCATAAAAGTGCTGCCTTTGTTTTTCTTTGCTTTCCAAAAAGCAGAATCACTACCCTCTCCCACATATTCTGTGTAGGATTGCCCCAATAGCGAATACAGCAATGCCGCATCGGTAGTATTACCTTTGTATTCCAGCTCCCGCCCAATCGCAAAAATAAAACGGTCATCTCCTGCATTTTTTAACAGTACAGGCTTTACTTCTTCTAAAATTACCGCACTGCCTACCGCCTGGGCTGCCGTAATAGCGAGTGCCCTGGTCCTTTCAATCTGGCGCTGCTCATCTATTGTAAGGGTAGCGTGCTTTTTAAGCCCCTCAATTGTTGCAAGGCAGTTACTGTAGCGGTTTGTTACAAATTCAAGCTGTGCTTTTATAAGCAGCCAAAATTGCGGGTTATATACTTTTGAAAGGTTAGAACTATTTATAAAATCAAGTACATCCTGCGCGTAACGCCTGTCTGCCGCTACCCTGCTCAATACTGAAGTTACCGCTCCGTTATATTCTTCATCATAGCCTTCTAAATATACAGATGGCTCAAACATACTGTAATAGGGTGTATATACCCAGTCTTCAATTTTATTCATTTCCCGCAAAAGCAAGAAGTCAAGCCCTTCGCTGCCCGGGTTGTTGGCATACATACCCTTAATCTGGTTTAAAGCCCTGTCAGGCGTGTGTATAGCCGAAAGCAAATACACATTAGCCCGCTCTTCTTTTATTTGGGCATGCTGCAAAACCTCTTCAAGAGGCAATTCTGTATCAAAACTACCATAAACTACAAAACGCTTGTCGGGGGCATTTGCAAAAACCTGTGCCGCCATAAATGACTGTAAAGAAGGATCTTCTTCGGCAAGGGTACGGAAGTAGAGGCTATAGTAATAAATAATCCCTTTATTTTTAGAGCCTTTAAAATTACTGTCAAATATTTCGCGGACACGCTCAAAATCCTGGTCGTAAAACGCGAGACGGATAGCGAGGAACAGGTAACGCTCTTTTATAAGCGGGTTCTTTGCCATGCATTCGCCTTCCATAGCATTGTAAATAAACAGGCTACGTATACGGACATTCATGGTGTCATTACGCTCCCACGGATCGGCTATAAAAGCATTAGCCAATTCGCACTCTTTGGCAAATCTCAGGTACTGTATTGCTTCAAAATCTTTTACTGCATACAGGTACTGCACCATAAGGTTATGGCTATTTGCATCAAAATTGTTTTTATCCAGTTCATATACTGCCTGGTGAATGCTGCCAAGAGGTACCTTGCCGTGGCAATAGTTAAACCAGGCTTCATCATTCGGCGGCAGGTGCTGCTCATCAAATATCTGCCCCGGCTCAAAAGAATTAGCCGTATAATGGAACTCTGAATATGTTGTGAAACCAAAATATTCAGGTTTAAAAAAACAATACCTTACATCTTCGCCAAACGGATAGTAACCACAGGCACTGACTGTAATGCTGCTACTCAGTAAAATTACTGTAAAAACTTTCAATATCTTCATGGCTGTATTGGCTTAGCTGTTGTTTATCAAGATGAAAAAGGCTAACTGTTATTTCACTATCAAGCATAACGTGTTTTTTAATTTGCTGAATAGCGTTTTTCAGCATTTCAGGAGAAACTTCTTCAATTTTAACCATGTCTCCCTTACGAAGGTAAAACTCGTTTATAACCGTATCTTTTGTTATGCTGTACCATAATGGCTTTTGCGCTGATAAGATTTTTTTAAATTCAAGATTGTCGGTGTATAGTAATTTGGTAAAATGATTATTCTGATACACCTGCACCCACGAGAACACAGGCAGTGCAATATCAAGATGCAGCGGGTAAACTTCATTTGTTTTTAAGTAGGCTGAAAATTCATTTTCATCAAAAATCGAATTCCGGTTATGGTCTTCAAGCGGACTTATAAGGTTATAACACATAAGCATGGCAGTATCTACAGGCGGTACACCCATTTTATCAGGATATTTATATGGGTAAAGGCGTAACGTGCAGCTTATTTTTTTACCTGATAGACTTTTAAGCTTTTTAAGGAAATAAAAATAATTGTCTTTGGTGGAAGGTGTCCAGTCGCAGTCCATCTGATACTCGTAAATAACTTTATTTCGATACATATAGTTACTACTGTATTTACCAATTAGAAAATTAACATTATCGGCAAGGGTATCCAGTGCCCCTTGGGTAATATCTTTAAATACCTCGTTTTTGATATATACTGTGGGCACAACTTCGATACTGTCAATACTGTCAATATTATACATATTTAAAGAGGTTTTGGCAACGGGCACAATTCCCATCATGTCATTTTTTTCTACCTCAAAAAATTTTATGTACAGCCTTTTTATATTGTTGTCTTTAATAATATTCTGCTCACCATCATTAATACACCAGCTACTGCTTTTCCAGTAATAAAAGGCACGGTTTATCTTTTCCGCCTTTTGGGAGCAGGAGAATAACAAGATGCCTGCAAACAGTGCAAGGATAAGCTTTTTCATGAAGTGATGGTGGTTTTTTATACAACGCTAAATCGTTGTAAAAGTATATGTTTCAGTGGAATTATTTACTAATAAAAGCCCGCTTTATTAAAAGCGGGCTTTTTAAAATTTAAGATAGGAGAGCAACTATTTCTTTGGTATATTTTCAAGTATTTCCAAGACAAACTTCCAGTATTTTTGAGCTGAAGATATACTTGCCCTTTCATCAGGGCTATGTGCGCCTTTAATAGTTGGCCCGAAAGAAATCATATCCATATCAGGGTAGTTGGTTCCTAATATACCGCACTCAAGGCCGGCATGGCAGGCAACAACATTCGGCTTTTCGCCATTCTGTTTTTCATAAATGTCTTTAAGTACATCCAGTATGGGCGAATTTACGTTTGGTGTCCAGCCGGGGTAAGAACCTGAAAAGTTAACTTCGCAGCCAATCAGTTCAAAGGTGCTTCTAAGTGCGTTGGCGAGGTCGAATTTAGAGCTTTCTACAGACGAACGCGTAAGGCAGCCTATGTGTATCTTACCATCTTTTACAATTACCCTTGCTATGTTATTAGAAGTTTCTACAAGGTCTTCCATATCGGCACTCATGCGGTAAACGCCGTTATGGGCGGCATAAAGCGCGCGGGTTAAGCCTTCCTGTACTCCTAAATCCATTACTTTGGCAGGAGCCTCGGTTTTTTCCAAAACAACTTCAAGCCTTGGTTCTGTAGTCTTAAATTCAGCTTTTATTTCCTGTATCAGTTCGTTCATATCAAACTGAAAAGCCTCATCAAAAATATCGGATATTATCACTTTGGCAAAACTCTCTCGCGGAATAGCATTGCGAAGGCTGCCACCGTTAATTTCGGCAATCTGTAAACCAAAGTTCTCAAACCCGTCAAACAAAAGGCGGTTCATTATTTTATTGGCATTGCCCAGCCCTTTATGTATATCCATACCACTGTGGCCGCCGTTAAGTCCTTTAACAGTTATATTATAACCAATAGCATTTTCCGGCGTGTCCTCTTCATTATAGGTGCGTTCTGCTGTAACATCTACCCCACCGGCACAGCCAATATCAATTTCATCATCTTCCTCTGTATCAAGGTTCAGCAGTATTTCACCGGTAAGCAGGCCACCTTTAAGCCCCATTGCACCTGTCATGCCTGTTTCTTCATCAATGGTAAAAAGGGCCTCTATAGCCGGGTGCGGTATATCTGTGCTATCAAGTACTGCCATTATTGTGGCAACACCAAGGCCGTTATCGGCGCCAAGTGTAGTTCCTTTTGCACGTACCCAGTCGCCGTCAACATACATCTCAATTCCCTGTGTGTCGAAATCAAACTGTGTGTCGGCATTCTTTTGGTGCACCATATCAAGATGGCTTTGCATCACTATTGTTTTCCTATTTTCCATACCCGGAGTAGCAGGTTTTTTAATGATAACATTGCCCACCTCATCAATTACAGTTTCAAGGTTTAGCTTCTCGCCAAATTCTTTCATGAAAGCTATTACACGTTCTTCTTTTTTAGAAGGGCGCGGCACGGCATTAAGGTCGGCAAACTTATTCCAAAGTGCTTTTGGCTCAAGGTTTTTTATTGCTTCGTTCATCTATAGTTTTTGTTTTTCAGTTTGTAAGTTCATAAATAATGATTACAAAAATACTACTTATATTTACAATCAACTATTGTATTGCCTGATGAAGAAAAAGATTATACTGTGCCTTTTGCTGCCACTGCAAATTATAATTGTTAACCTGTTATCGTTTTTTCCGGAATTTGTAGAAGATTATTACAGCACAGGGCTATATCCTTACATTGCAAAAGTATCGCGTATATTATTTGGCGTTGCAGGGTTTTCTGTAGGCGATATTATCTATACAATAGTAATCATCCTGATTATACGATGGCTTTGGGTAAGGCGCAAAACATGGCGCCGCGGCTGGAAAGCCAACCTTATTACTATTGGCAGCTTTTTATCGGTGTTTTATTTCCTTTTCTATTTTTTATGGGCGGTAAATTACCACCGGGTTCCGCTGAATGAAAAAATGGGTATTGAGAAAAAATATACTCCCGAAGAGCTTATCAGTTTTACCAAAAGGCTTATTACAAAAGCAAATGCCGTACACCTACAAATTACAGGCAATGACACTATAAAAGTTGTGAATCCTTATACTGTAGAAGAAATATATAAACACTCGCCTGACGGCTATAAAGCTATAGCGTTGCTTAACCCTAATTTTACTTTTAAGCATGAAAGCCTTAAATCGTCATTATTAAGTACTCCCCTTTCTTATATGGGTTTTGGCGGCTACCTTAACCCATTTACTAATGAAGCCCAGGTTAACTGCCACCTGCCCTTGTATAACCTGCCTACAACAGCCTGCCATGAAATGTCGCACCAATTAGGCTATGCATCTGAGAGTGAAGCTAATTTTATAGGGTACATGGCTTCTATAGCCAATGATGATATTTATTTTAAATACTCCGGATATACGTTTGCGCTTAAATATTGCCTACGGAATATAAAGAAGATTGATGAGGCGCAGGCAGAGGCACTGCTGCCATTGGTTAACAAAGGAATTTTATTAAACTATAAGGAAACCGACCAATTCAGCGAAAAATATGAATCTTTTGTAGAAACTATTTTCAAGTATTTTTATGATAACTACCTGAAATTAAACCATCAGGAAGACGGCCTTGAAACCTACAGCAAGTTCGTAGGGCTGTTGGTGAATTATTATAAAGATAAAGATTTATAAAATGCTGTAACATTTTACAGCTTTATAATACTTATGCAATATGGATTCGGCTTTAGAACAATCTTTTGTGCAACAGCTTCAGGAAAACCAAAACCTGATACACAAAATATGCAGGCTCTACACTAACAGTGAAGATGCCCACAAAGACCTTTTCCAGGAAATTACCATTCAGCTCTGGAAAGCCTATCCGCAATTCAGGGGCGATTCTAAATTTACTACATGGGCCTACCGTGTGGGCCTTAACACAGCAATAACACTTTACCGTAAAAAAAGCAGGACTGTTAACACTGTAGAATTTGACAGCAGCCTGCACCGTATTAACCAGGAGGAATATAATTATGAAGAAGAAGAGCATATAAAACTACTGTACCAGGGCGTACAGCAGTTAAACGACATTGAAAAAGCACTTGTGTTTATGTATCTTGAAGACAAAGATTATAATGAAATTTCGGATACCCTGGGTATAAGCGAAGTTAACGCAAGGGTAAAAATGAACAGGATAAAAGGAAAATTGAAAAAAATATTAAATCCGTAAGTTGGATATGGATGCATTAGATAAATTAAAAAGCGACTGGAAGAAGAATGAGGGTAAATATCCAAGATTCTCTGAAAAAGATATTTATGCCATGCTGCATAAACGGTCTTCTTCTATCGTAAAATGGATATTAATGATAAGCGTGCTGGAATTTATATTTTGGCTCGGACTTTCATTTTTGTTACGCGACAGCTCTCAGGTTAAAAAAGTTAACAGCTTTAACATACAGTATATAACCATACCGTTAGAAGTTATCAATTATATCATAATACTCTTTTTTGTGGGAGTGTTTTATAAAAACTATAAAAAGATAAAGGTAACAGATAATGTCCGTAACCTTATGCAAAACATTTTGCATACAAAACGCGCTGTTACATATTATATCTTTTCTATTATTATATATATGCTAATATCTATAATAACAATATTCATCCTGTTCTTTAACTATGACCCAGATCTTATAAAATTGGTACATGAATCTGAAGTTAATGGTAACCTTGCTAAATTTTATGCTATATACATTAGCCTGGCACTTGTAGGAACGGCTGTTATATTATTGGTATTCTGGCTGTTTTACAAACTATTGTATGGGCTGCTGCTAAAACGCCTGCACCGCAATTATGAAGAACTTAAAAAACTTGACCTGTAATGAAAAAGTTTCTTTTACTGCTTTTATCTGCATTGCCGCTTCTATGCACGGCACAGCAGCTCGAAAATTCGCTTTTATGGAAAATTACCGGCAACGGGCTTAAAGAACCTTCTTATCTGTTTGGTACATTCCACATTACCTGCGATGCCTCTTTAAGCAATAAGGTAAAAAAAGCAATGGATAACACCACGCAGTTATACCTTGAAATTGACATGACCGACCCATCTTTAATGGCAACAATGATGAAGGGTTCTATCATGAAAAATGGTGTAAGAATGAGCCAGTTGGCGAGTACGGAAGATTATGAGGCTGTAAAAAAATATGTCTTTACAAATACAGGTACAATGGTTACTATGATTGATAACTTTAAGCCTGCTATTGTAGAAATGATGGTTTTGCCCAAAATGCTGAAGTGCCCAATGCAGTCTGTAGAGCAGGAACTTATAAAAGTTTGCAAAGAGCAGCAGGAAAAAGTTTACGGCCTGGAAACCATTGAAGACCAAATGGCTGTTTTTGATGCAATACCTTACCAGCAACAAATGGATAAACTTATTGAGCATGCAAAAGAAGGTATAGAAAGCCAGGCAGGGGAGTTTGATAAAATGATAGAGGTATATAAAAAAGAAGACCTTAAAGCAATTATGGATTTAGTGAAAGAAGAAAACACTACCGAAGAAGGTGCAGAACTTTTAGATAAACGCAACAAAAAATGGATACCTAAAATTGAAGCAGCAGCTAAAGTAACGCCAACCTTTTTTGGAGTAGGTGCCGCCCACCTGCCGGGAGAAAATGGTGTTATAAACCTATTGCGCCAGAAAGGTTATACGGTAGAAGCTGTAAAACAGTAGCCGAAAGCATCAGAACATTCAAATCCAATGAAAATACGTTTTACGTTCCTTGCCTTTATTTTATCGCTCAATGTCTTTTGCCAGGAAGAAACAACTGTGAAAAAAGATTCTACAGCAGTAATGGAAACAGAACAGCTTAAGGAAGTGATAGTAGAAAAAAAGAAAAAAGCCGTAGAACGCAGGGCTGACAGAACTATATTCGACTTCTCTGAACAGGCTTACCTTAACTCCGGCTCTTTAATGGAAGGGCTTAAAAAGCTGCCCGGACTTATAGTATCAGATGTAGCCGGTATGCTGTATCAGGGCAAACAGCTACAGGTATTTATGGATGGACGCCCGTTAAACATCTATTCTAACGAGCTTAATGCCTATCTTGAAGGCATGCCGGCAAGCGCAATAGAAAAAGTAGAGGTTATAACCAATCCGGGGGCAGAATTTCCGGCAACATCAGGTGGGGCCATCATAAATATAATTACATCTAAAAAAGCCCAGAAATATCTTAGCGCAACTTACTCCGGGGGGTATAGCTTTACCAATTATGATGATACCCGCCACAGGTTTAACAACAGCATGACGCTTAGTGCCGCAAATAAGCTATTCAGCTGGCAGGTACAAGCCGGGCAAAGCTATGGTGAAAGCTTTAGCAGAAGCAATTTTCAGGATGCAGATGTGGTACTGTCCAATAATTTTTCTGACCGCTACAACCACTTTTACTATCTAAAAACAGGGCTGAAGTTCGATTTTAAGAAAGACCGCCTGCTGGTTAACTATGATATAACAACCAGTGATAATAACGCATATATAACCGCTTTTGGTGAAGGCTTTGCAACTGATGACAAAAGTATGACAGGCTCACTGTATCACGATTTAATGCTGACGTATCAAAAAAGGTTTGATGACCCTTTCAGGAAGCTGGATATAAGATTTAATTTTAACGACAACAGCAACGGGAACGACCTTAATTCAAGGCTCACCGAAAACCCTGTATTAAACAATAACAGCAACCAGAATTTTTACCAGTTGAGGGCAGATTATTCTCAGGAGATACCCTTTTTAGATAAATCAAAAATAAGTGCCGGTACTCTCGCCGACTTACTTGATTTTGAGACAGAAAGTTTTGATGTTATAAACTTAGATTATACCAGGAGCACACTTGCAGCGTATACAGAGTTTCAGGCCAACTATAAAAAGTTTGAGTTTATATTAGGCGGAAGACTCGAATCGTATGACATAGAAGGTAATACTGATACGGATGAGCTACTGCCTTTTAGCCAGGTGCGTTTTTTCCCGAATGCTACGGCACAATATAATTTTATGCCGCAGGTAAATATTAATGCCAACTATAACAAAAAAATCAGGCTGCCTGATACCGCTGCACTAAACCCGAACAACACCAGTTACCAAAACCCAAATGTTACTTTTTTTGGTAACCCCAACCTGCAGCCTACCATATACCATAACTTTGAGGTGCAGCTTAATGCCTTTGAATACTTTTTTATAAACTATTCGGTTACCGATGCCCAAAACCAAATCATCAGCCGTATCATAAACACTCCTGATGGTGCTGCGAGTGTGTCGGAAAACCTCGATAAACTTACTATACGCAATTTTAATTTCGGAATACCCCTGCCCTATATGCTATTTACCAAAGGGCTTGCAGAAACCCTTAAAATGGATTTTAATCCTGATGAGATCAACTTCTTATATATATACGCCGGTAACCAGAAACACATTATACCCAGTGTTGATACTAAAAGTGTGTGGAATTTTAACCTGACGTCGCAGCTTGTCCTGCCAAAAAAGATAAAGTTTACCGCAAACTATACCGCTTCAAACACAGGTGGTAACTACTATTATTATAATGTAAGAAAACCGCTTTACCAGCAGGTTGACCTTACTTTTTCGCGCAAGTTTTTATCAGATAACCTTTCCGTTTCTGTATATGCAAATGATATTTTTAATACCAACCACCAATACTTCGGTATTACGGATACCAACCTGCTGTATGATAACAAATATGACTCCCGGAGGATTGGGATATCATTAAATTACAAGATCCCTTCTAAAAATAAACTTGCAAAAGAAGAAGGTAATATCCTTACAAATGAGAAAAAGCAACAGGACAACGATTTAATTGGGAATTAATAATCCCATTTACGCTTTTTGTTTAGCTCCTCTTGTGCTTCAAGAACCTCGGCAGGTATTACTTTAAGGAAAGAAGGGTGTTGCTCTATTGCATATTCAATCTTTTCAAGGATGTTCTCAATAGATTCATTTTCATAATCTATGTCAAGCGGTTCTTTAACAATGAAAGATTGCAGTATGCCCTTCTTTTTAAGGCGGAGGCCCTTTTTATCAAAAGAGCGGCGAAAGCCATCAATTACGATAGGCACAACTATAGGCTTGTGCTGCTTAATAATGTGTGCAGTACCTTTACGGATAGGCTTAAAAGGCTTTGTAGTGCCTTGGGGGAATGTTATAACCCACCCGTCTTTAAGGGCTATTTTAATATTTTCGGTATCATTGGGGTTTACCTCGCGCTGCACTTCTTTGCCTTTTGCCCTCCAGGTACGTTCTACGGTAATAGCGCCGGCATAAGCCAGGATGCGGGGCAAAAGGCCCGACTTCATGGTTTCCTTAGCGGCTACGTAATAAATATTAAGTTTGGGGTGCCATATATAGGCTATGTTCTTAATATTGTCCTCACGCCCTTTTAAACTGGCATTAAACACATGGAACATTGCCACAACATCGGCAAAATAAGTCTGGTGGTTTGATATAAAAAGTACATTAGTATCAGGTAAAGAGCGGATAATTTCTGAACCCTCTACATTAAGCTCGTTAAAACCACGGTAGCGCCTGTGGGTTAATATCCCAAAAACACGTATAAGCCACTTTTTAAGGAAAAGTATATGCCCGAAAGGATTTCTCCTGAATAATCCCATTTTAGTAAAATCAAAAAGGCAAAATTACAAAAACCTGATGTTATAGCACGCTTTTTATGGTTTCTTTAAGCTCGCTCATTATCATTGCCGTAGCGCCCCAGACAAAATGTTCGCCTACTTTAAATCCCGGTACTGCAATTCGCTCTGAATAAGATGTTTGCAGTTGTGATGTTATAATAATAGAATCATCTAAAAAAGTTTGTAAGGGCAGTTCTATCAGTTCTGATACCTCGGATGGGTCAGGTTTAAATATGGGTGTCTCAGCGGCAACGCCTAAAAATGGGTAAACAAGAAAGTTACTCGGCGGTATATAAAGCTCTGTAAATGGCATTATAATATCTATTTCATTTGCCGTAACGCCTATTTCTTCACAGGTTTCCCTAAGGGCTGTAGCAGCAAGGTTTTCATCTTCAGGCTCTGCCTTACCACCGGGAAACGATACCTGTGCCGAGTGCACTCCGGGATAGGTATTGCGCTTTATCAGTATAAGGCTGGCTTCATCACCCTTAGGGTAAAAAAGCATCATAACAGCAGAAGGCCTCGGGTTTTTATCGGCATAAAAATCGGCTGATAATGACTGTACCCGCTCCAGCGGAGCCATTTTTAAATGTGCTTTAACAGCCGGTAGCCGCTCTTTTTGTATTTTTGGGAGGTATTTTACAAATTCAGTAAACTGCATCTGGGGTATTATATTACCCGTAAATATACATTAAAAACCGCACAACACCTACACTATATGTTCAGCAAGGCCGAAGCACAACAGATAAAAAAAGAATTCTGGACGACATTTGCGGATACCTACCCGCGAAAGTGGCTTTTATATGATACCAGGATAAAAGATGTGTCTTTCAAATTTTATGTAGACAACAAAAAAGCTATGGTAATGCTGGATATTGAGCCTAAGGAAGATGATAAGCGCCGCATTTATTTTGAAAAAATGGAGTCTTTACAAAACATATTACTGGAAGAACACCTGCCTGATGCCGTTTTTGAAAAAGAACATTATCTTGAAAGCGGAAAAGAGATCAGCCGCATATATGTTATCCTGACAGGCATAAGCCTGTACAACAAAGCTACGTGGAATACTGTTTTTGATTTCTTTGCCGAAAAAATGACAGCGTTCGAAATGTTCTTTTATGAGTATGAAGATTACATCCGCGACCTTGATATTAACACATAACTACTCCAGTATATCAAGAAACGACAGGCCGATTACAACACCATCGCCTATAAAACCGTTTTCATAGGCTCTTATATAATCAATACGTAAGAAACGTACTTTGCCCCAGCCTAAGTTATCAAGCCCTACGGTATATTCCATATAAGGATTCCTGCCGGGTATTGAAAGTACGTGGTAACCACCTACCAAATGGTAATTCAGTTTATTTATAAGCGGAATTTTATTGGTTATAAAACCTTTAAAGTTATGCTCTGCATGTCCTTCTATATAACTGTCATTAGTGCTGTGTGTGTAGTACGGTAAAAAATTAAACACATTAAGGTAGCGTTCAGAGCGGCCCACATGGGTGCGGTTGCCGTTAAAATGGCGGTAATCGGTAAAAGCTATATTGTCGCTGTCAAAAAACTTGCCTGCCCTTACAGCCGTTCCTGTCTCACCATATTGCCCAATATTAAGTATGTAATTTATCCTGCCCGAAAGGTGGTTAAAGTTATAATCGGATATACTGGCGCCAAAGCCTTTCTCAAACTTTACATAAACTACAGGGTACAAAGGGTTGGGTACATTTTCCTTGCCCGAAGGGCGAATCCTGTATTTTTGCCCAAAGCTGAACTGCGCCGCTACAGAAGCCCTTACCATATCATGCTTTAAAAATGCGGGTGTGTCATAATCATAGGGCTGTAGTGGGTTGTTAGATGTATAAGGGTCATAAAGGTCTTTAAGGGTAGAAAAATTGGTATTATTAAATAACGGTTTCCGGCGGGTATATTCCATACTGCCATAAAGCATTATGCCGTTAACAACTTCTTCTTCATACGAAACATTTACAAAGGTGTTGTCATACAGCTTCATGTAATTATCCTTAAAGAACAATGTACTGATACTATTTACAATCCTGTTTATTGGCTTCTCGGGATTAAACTGCTGAATGCTGCTTCCTCCCCTTAACGTTAATGTACGTTTATTAAAATTGTTGAATTTGTGCGATATGGTTCCGGTAGCCCTGAAGCGTTCTTCAGCAAACCCGTAATTAAGGTCGGTACCTACAGTTGTACTCGTGTTATCCTCATCATTGGTAAAGGTATAATAGAATGATGGCGACAATGCATATGCCTGTACCGTATTAAATCCCAGGCTTAATAACACTCCTGAATATTTTATCTGCCAACTGTCTATAGAATTATAATAGGTATGCCCTAATGCAGGCGATAATAGTTTATAGCGGTTCCTGATACTGTCGCTGGCGCGCAGGTAAGGGGGCGATGTTATAATATTCTCTATACTATCTTTTTCTATATAATCGGCAAGTTCTTCTTCTGTTAGCGGTATTGGCCTTTTCCTGCCCCAGTATTCACCGGGCTTTTTGTTTGCATCTTTTTCAACAAACATAATTTCGTTGCCAAATGTCTTATCTGTAAACCCTGGGTTTAAGTTATAATTACTGTAAACATGAAGAAAATTACCTTCTGCCTCTACCCCAAACACTGAAAATGCAAAGTTTAGCGATTGTACATTTTTTGTCCAGATACCTTCAGTACTGTTGTAGCCGTAAAGCTGCTTTATGGTAAGGCTTTCCAACAGGGGCTGCCCTATCCTGCTTCCCTCTATATCAAGCTCTACAGCATATAATTCGCCCGTTTCTTCCAAAAGGTATATATAACCATGAAAGGCTGCTGTATTACTTTCTTTCGGCATAACCTTTATTTTACTTACCTTTTGGTTATTATCAGAAAAAATGCTTTCGGTTTCAAACAAATAATAGTCCCATGCTTCTTCAGATATAGGTGATACTGCACTCACATCAAATGAAAGGTACTTTTGGTAAAAATCAAATTCAGCAGCCGATGCACTGTTGTAGCTATACCCATTATCATCGCCACTTATTTTAGATGCCAGTACCCTTTCGTGCATTTTGTCCGGCCTTTGATATTTTATCCTTGATACTGTTTCTGAAAGATAAATAATACCGCTACCGGTAGTATCAAGCCTGCCCTGAAGGTCGCTAAGGCGCTTGCCCAGCAGCTTGCGTGGCACATTTTTAATAGTATAAGAACCCCGGGAGTAAAAGTCTGCTTCATAAGCAGCGGTTTTAGCAGCGTTCCTGCCCCTGTTAGCAATTGCTCTATCTATAACACTGTTTTCTGTATTATTTGCCGTTACTGCCATTTGGGTACGGCTGTAAGCAGCAGGCTTCATCACAATATTAAATGTATAAGGCAGGCTGTCGGCTGTTATTGCAGCTATTTCTGTAGTATAGCCAAGGCTCCTTATCATTAAAGTATATTCTCCGGGTTTTTCTGCAGCAAGGCTGTAGGTACCATCTTCGTTAGATGCTGTACTGGTATAAGTACCCTTTATGGCAATACTGGCAAAAGCCACAGGCCCGCCATCAGCAGTGGTTACACTGCCTTTAATCTGTGCATTAACACAAACGCACAGAATCAGTAATATCAGTAAAAGGCACTTTCTCATAAAGATTTATTGAAAAGATTGTATGGCCAGCTTATAGCCTTTTAAGCCAAAACCTACTATTACACCCGCACAAACAGGTGAAAGATAGGATTGGTGTCGAAATGTTTCGCGGGAGTATGTATTCGATATATGTACTTCTACTACCGGAGCCGTTATGGCTTTAACTGCATCTGCAATACCAACAGAAGTATGGGTGTAAGCACCTGCATTTAATATAATACCATCAAGCGCAAAACCTGCCTCTTGTATTTTGGTAATAATCTCTCCTTCAATATTGCTTTGGTAGTAGCTTATATCCGTATCAGGAAAGTCAGCCCTCAGTTTCTCGAGGTACTCTTCAAAAGTTTCATTTCCGTATATATCAGGTTCCCGTTTCCCTAAAAGGTTAAGGTTAGGGCCATTAATTATAAGTAACTGCATATTCTCTTTTTGTAAAAATAATCATTCAATAGCCATACTTGTATGTGCTATAACAGTAAATTTAACACTATAACGCATAAAAAAACCGGCATAAGCCGGTTTAGATTTTATTTATATGTGCTTTTAGAAAAAGTATCCTACAGACAACTGGAATACAGCATTTTTAGCATCTATATTATCAGAAACATCTGTTAAGCCTATAGTATAACGTGCCTGTGCAAAAAGGCCTGCTATTATTTTAAGCTCTACCCCTCCTGCTGCTGCCATATCAAAGCTTTTGGTATCCCATGCTTCCTCTGCTTCAT
The DNA here is from genome assembly GCF_024305175.1 of Flavobacterium sp. Classification (GTDB taxonomy): domain Bacteria; phylum Bacteroidota; class Bacteroidia; order Flavobacteriales; family Flavobacteriaceae; genus Flavobacterium. The sequence continues at coordinate 1,997 of NZ_JAMWYY010000014.1, read as the reverse complement.
CTACAAGGAAAGAAAACTGTGGGCCGGCCATAACACTAAGTGAATTTGGCAATATATAAAATTTTGCCATTACCGGTACCGATATGTAATCAAGGTTTATATCTTGTGCAACACCTACAACACCATCTTCTTCAAACTTTGCCTTACCTCCCTGAGAAGAGAATAAACCTTCTGCCTGAACAGAAAAAGTAGGTACAAGATTAAGCTCAAGCACGGCACCGGCATGAAAATTTGTAATGCCTTCAGAGTCTATATCGCCGGTTAAGTTAGAAAAGTTGGCTCCGGCTTTAACACCAAAATTAATACCTTGTGCCTGAGTGGCTACTGCACCTAAAAGTGCTACTGCTAAAAATAAAATTTTCTTCATGTTAATATCAGTTTATTGGTTTATACCTGTTTTTAAAACATATAGCATAATGATAGCTGTACTACAGTGTTTTTAAGTTCCCTGTTATCAGATACTTTTGTATTTCCTGCAACATAACGTGCTTGTGCAGAAAAGTTATCGGCAAAGAAAAATTCTAAACCTGCTGCAAGCCCTAAATCATACGTATTACTTTCAAACGGAGTAAAACTGTCAGACTCACTTATAAGCAAGCCAATCTGTGGCCCGGCATGTATATTAAAGCTGTCTGTAAAATACAGCTTAAGCATTACAGGCAGGTTAACATAGTTTAGTTTATAGGTTTCATCTTTTGTTTTGGCTCCCTGAACAGAATACAAAAATTCAGGCTGTACGCTAAGCGCATCCAGAAGGCGCATCTCTGCAACTATACCGCCATGAAAACCGGAAAGAACGTTAAAATCATCTGCATCATCTCCCCTGAAATTGGCAAAGTTTATACCCGCTTTTACGCCAAATGCCTGTGAATGGCAAGTGGTAATACCCGCTATAAATATGCCTGCTGCAAGTAAAAAATTTTTCATACTCTAATTTGTGTTTGGTTTTATGCACACAAAAATAGCATAATTTACAAGACAGCAAAGGTTAGAACTAAATTCAGCGATAGCATTTTTCAGTTTCATTATCAATGCGAAGTTACATTAGCATCAGTTAAGTAATTCATAATATTTTAATAAAAAATAGCCAACACCTTAAATTTTTTCCTATTAAAAAAATGTATTTTTACCGCCATAAAATTTTATACATGAAAAAAATATTACTATCAGTTACAGCACTACTCGCCTTTAACATGGCACAGGCTCAGGATTTCAGAATCGGACCAAAATTTGGCCTTAATTATGCCAACATCAGGAGCGAACCTAAAACCGACGGAGCTATTATCGGATACAATGTTGGTGCTATAGGAGAACTTGTACTTAGCGAAACCTTCAGTATCCAGACAGAAATCTTATATTCAACACAAGGAGCAAAGTTAGCAGACGGAGACACAAGAAGCGAAATAGCCCTAAACTATCTTAATATACCCATTATGTTTAAATATTATATTAAAGATGGGTTGAATATAGAAGCAGGTCCACAATATGGCAGGCTTTTATCAGTAGAAAGTGATGATAACATGACCGGCCTGTTTGATGTATGGGACAGCTATAAAGATAGTGACATATCATTTAATGCAGGTGTAGAGTATTATTTTGAATGGGGAATGTTTGTACAGGCGCGATATAGCGTGGGGCTTACAGATATAAATGACAGCGAGCTTTTTGAAAATGAAAAGTACAATAACGTATTCTCTCTATCTGTCGGATTAAAGCTGTAATAAAGAAAACTTATTTATGAATTATTAATAGCTCCTGATTTGGGAGCTATTTTTTATGAGTAATAAAACTTTTGATTCATCTCCTGATACTTATAACTTAGGATACAGAAAAATATAATTGATTATACATATAAAAAAGCAGCCCGGAAATCCGGGCTGCTTTTTTTATTTAAAGTTATTATTATCGTTTTAACGAGAAGTGCGCCTTGAACTCGAATGGGAGTTCTACGGTTTCTTCTACCATCATCGGTTCGTTGGTATTAGGATCCCTTATGA
>NZ_JAMWYY010000013.1 GCF_024305175.1 Flavobacterium sp. | reverse complement strand
AATCACAACTATAACATTTCCTTAAGATATTTTTAACAAATAGTGATTATTTGGCTGTCTGAAATTTAAATTAGCAATATTTATTGTTTCATTACACTAACAGTGCGTATATGGTTTTCTGTAGTAATATGTAAAGTATATTCCCCATCTTCAAGGCCGGACATATCAAGCTGCGTTAACGTACCCGAAGGGAAAGGCACTTCAATCTGTTGTCCGTAAGGGTCAAAAACCGCCACATCAGTAATAAAGGCATCATAATAATCAATGGTAAGATAATCATCAACCGGATTTGGGTACACCAGCAGCCTGTCGAATTCAAAAGCAGGCTCAACCGTAAGGTTATCCTGCAAAACGCTGATATTATCTATATAAAAATAATACCCTGGCTGAAGTCCGGAGCCGGCAGCTGCAACAATCCTCACGAAAACCTGCCCGCCTCTTGGCGGCTCAAAGCGCACACTGCGAACAGTACATTCAGCCGACGGCCTGTGTGTAGCTGTGTCTATATAATCTACGGTCGTCCACGGTCCATTTCTTGTAGGCGCATATTCCACATAAAAATAACCCCAGTCGGGATCGTCTACAGGCTCATAAGGTAAAACTGCATCATAGTTTAAAAGTTTATACTGATAGGTAAGTGTAACTGTTTCTCCGTTAGAAACGCCCATACTCTTAGAAACCATTTCTGCCATAAGGTTAGGCGTAACAGAAGGGTTAACCCTGTAGGCACTGCCATCATCACAAACGGCAACATCGGTTTGTGTAAAGTCGGCTGATGTCCAGCGGGTTGTTGTCCCCGAAAAGTCTTCAAAATAATCAATTTGTGCAAAAGCTGTACCGCAGCAAAGCAGTAAAGTGAAGATAAACAGCAGCCCGGCTTTGAATTGTATTTTTGTTTTCATGGTTCATATTTTTATACCGTTGTAATAAATTTATGAAAAAAGCACCACATTACTTGTTAATAAACTGTTGTTTAACTGCACTTTAAGCTATTATTACAGGCGTTTTAACCATAAAGTTAGATATAATTCAAATTCATCAAAAATTAAAAATTTATTTTACGAAAACGTTTGAAATATATACTTTTGCACCCAATAACAACACTAATTAATCTTTATCTTCATGAGCAATAATGTTTTATACGAAAAAGAACTGTCCTTTCAGGCAGACCGCAGGAGAGCAGGCGTAGAATTCATAAAAATTGTCAGCGACCTGTGGTATGACAAGTCTATAGAGCTTGTGCTTTTCCGCAACCAGTTGATTGACAGGAATGTGAGCGACATCATCAACCTGCACGAATATGCGGTAGAGTTCGTAAAGAAACCAATCAACATTTTCGACTCTGTAGAAATAGCAAGGGCAATACAGTCGTTAGACCTTCCGCCGTCGCGTATAGACATTGGCAAGCTTACCTATGAGTACCACCTTGAAGATGATAAATATAACGATGCCACCGCATTTGTTTTAGACAAGCTGCGCGATGCCAAAGGAAGCCGCAACATAGAACCGAAAGACGTTGTATTATACGGCTTCGGGCGTATAGGAAGGCTGCTTGCCCGCGAGATAATGAGCAAGATAGGCAAAGGTGCACAGCTACGCCTAAGGGCCATTGTAGTGCGCGAAAAGCCTAATGCAGAGCTTCTTGAAAAGAGGGCTTCACTTTTGCGTTACGATTCTATCCATGGCGACTTTCAGGGGTCTGTATCGGCTGATATAGAGAACAACGCCCTGATTATCAACGGGACAACCGTACACATCATCAGCGCAAACGGCCCTGAAGACATAGATTATACCCAGTATGGCATTAACAACGCACTTGTTATTGATAACACCGGTGCCTTTAAAACAGACGAAGACCTTAAACGCCACCTTACCAAAGGTGCTGATAAAGTGCTGCTTACAGCTCCCGGAAAAGGCGTGCCGAACATTGTGTATGGTGTAAACCATAACGAATATGACCCTGATGGTGTAGACATCTACTCTGCGGCTTCGTGTACTACAAACGCCATAACCCCTGTGCTTAAGGCAGTTGAAGACACGCTTGGTGTGGTAAAAGGCCACCTTGAAACTATCCACGCATACACCAACGACCAAAACCTGGTTGACAACATGCACAAAAAGTATCGCCGTGGCCGTGCCGCAGCGCTTAACATGGTTATTACCGAAACCGGCGCAGGCAGTGCCGTGAGCAAGGCATTACCATCGTTAACAGGCAAGCTAACCAGCAACGCCATCCGTGTGCCGGTGCCAAACGGGTCGCTTGTGGTGCTTAACCTTGAAGTGGAGAGGCCTACAACCGTAGAGGAGGTTAACGAGATAATGAAACACTACGCGCTGGAGGGCGAACTGGTAGAGCAGATAAAGTACTCGCTAAGCAACGAGCTGGTATCCAGCGATATAGTTGGCACATCTGCTCCATCAATATACGACAGCAACGCTACCATAGTGAGCGCCGACGGCAAGAGCATTGTAATGTATGTGTGGTATGATAACGAATATGGCTACAGCCACCAGGTTATACGCCTTGCAAAATATATTGCCAAAGTGCGCCGTTATACTTACTACTAGCAGATAAAAAATAGATGCGGACAGGGATAGCCATTTCCTTTTATGAGATCCGGCTCTTTTGAGCCGGATTTTTTATTTTCCCGAATTTACCCCCAAAAACCGGTCGGGAATTAACATTTTTACTGTTATGGCAGCCACATACTGCTGCAACCGTTCTTTCAGTGGTTGTAGCGGGTTGGGTTGCGCGTGCGATATACAAATTTTTACGGACTCCGCGCTGAAAAACCCGCTTCTGTAAACTAACAGAAAGGCGGTGTAGTTTTGCAGAAATATTTTTTTGTAACTTTGAAAAAAAGTAGTTATGAACCTTCTGGAAAGAATAACCATTAACCCCGAAGTATGCCACGGCAAACCGTGCGTAAGAAACATGCGCTGGCCCGTAGAGGTTATAATTGATATGCTCGGCTCAGGCATGTCAACAGAAGAAATACTGGAAGACCACCCTGAGCTCGAAAAAGAAGACTTACTAGCCTGCCTTAACTTTGCAAGGCTGTACCTTTCAGGCCATAACATCAAAAGCGTAGCTTAATGCGCTTTTTGTGTGATGTTCATATTTCCTATAAGCTTGTAAACTATTTAACACAGGCGGGACACGAAGCCATCCATGTAAATACTATTCTCGACAAGTGGTTTTCTAAAGATGCTGAAATAGCCAGGTATGCCGATGATAACGATTGCATAGTAATTACTAAAGATGCTGACTTTCGTGATAGCCACTTCCTTAAAAAATCACCAAAGCGACTGATTAAAATTAATCTCGGGAATATATCCAATAACGAACTTATAGTTTTATTTGATAACCTGCTTAACGAAATGGATAAACTCAACACAAGCGCACCATTTCTTATTGAGCTTGACAGAGATTTAATCAACTATACTTCAATTTAATTCTAACTCTCTTTACTGAAAAACCCGCTTCGTAAACTAACAGAAAGGTGCTGTAGTTTTGCAGGAGTTCTTTGAAATACTGATGAGTTATTTAAAATATTTCACTTAATTTAAAGTAAATATTATCTTTACAGTGACCAATAATTCATGAATAATGAAACATTCAACAAAAATTACATCGAAAGGAATCACTGGAAGCGGATTGCCAACCGACTATAAAAAAGCTGTAGCCGAATACATTTGGAACGGATTTGATGCAAAAGCTTCTGAAATAAGAATAAACTTTAAAAGTAATGTATTCGGATACTTAGATGAGTTCTCTATCATTGATAATGGTGAAGGTATTGATATGTCAACCCTAAGCGACACATTTGGTAAATTCATGGTCTCGAGAAAAATGAATTCATATTCTAATACTGGATTTGTTAAAGGTAAGAAAGGTAAAGGTCGATATTCTTTCTCTTTATTTGCTGATAGGGCTATTTGGGATACTTTTTATAAAGCAGAAGGTAACGTTTTAAACTATAAGATAACCATAAATAAAGAGACTGCTGAAGATTATTATACAGACGATACCATTATTGCGAATGCTGAATCGACTGGGACTAAAGTTTCATTTTATGATATCGATGGTATTGTGGATGACCAGTTGGAAAGTGAAGAGTTTAAAAGTTTCTTATCAAATGAATTTGGTTGGTTTTTATATTTGAATAATGAACATAATTTCAATATTTATATCAATGATGAAAGATTAGAATTTGAAACAGTAATTGCCGATAGTGAATTAATTGAGGACATAATTGATGATGTCGCATTTAAAATAGTTTTCTTAAGATGGGAGCACAAAATTGGCGATAAATATTATTTTTATTTCCTGAATTCCGAAATGAAAGAGCAATATAGAAAGCATACGTCATTTAACAACAAACCAATAGATTTTCATCACTCAATTTACATACAGTCTAAGTACTTTGATGATTTTCAAATTTCAAAGAATGAGAATCAAGAAGTTATACAAGGAAAAAATCAAGGACACAGTACTTTTAAAACTTTATTAGCAAATTTAAACTCCCTAGTTGAAGAAAAACAAAAACTTTTTATAAAATACGAAAAGGCAAATTCCTTAATTGATAAGTTTAATAAAGAAAATATTCTGCCTAGCTTCAAAGAGAGTAAATACGAGCAGTATCGAAAAAAAGATTTAGAAAATGTTATTAAAGAACTTTATATTATTCAGCCAAAAATTTTTCAAAACTTAAAAAAGGAACAAAGTAAAACTGTGGTTGGTTTTCTTAATTTATTATTAGATTCTGAGCAGCGTGAACACGTACTAGATATAGTGGAAAATGTTGTAAAATTATCTGATGAAGAGAGAAAAGAACTAGCTGATACACTTAAGAAAAGTGAATTAAAGCATATAACAGAATTAGTAAAATTTCTCAAAAACAGATTTGAAATTGTAGAAATTATTAAAGCACTTGTGTATGAACTTAACACTTTTACTAACGAAAGGGAGCATATCCAAAAAATAATCGAAGAGAATTATTGGCTGTTTGGTGAGCAATATCATATGGTTTCCGCTGATAAAAATTTTGAAGTAGCCGTAAACAACTATTTGGCTTTCATGGAAGAAAATAATAATACTAAACCGGCATTCGAAAGATTAGACAAAACTGAAAAGAAAAAAAGACCAGATATTTTTGTTTGTAGAAAGTTTGATAAAATTGGAGTTGATGCTGATGAGGTTATTGAAGAAAATATTATTGTAGAATTAAAAAGACCAAATGTAGTAATTGGAAAAACTCAATTTAGTCAAATAGAGGATTATCTAAATTTTATAAGTAATGAACCCAAGTTTAATAGCCAGTTGCGATCATGGAAATTTATACTTGTTGGGCATAAAGTGGATGACTTTATAAAAGGATATTACACAAATCAAAAAGAAAAGAATAAAAGGTTTTTAATTCAATCAATTAATAACTACGAAATATATGCAATGACTTGGGACGATATATTCAGAATTTTTGAGATACGACATAATCATTTAATTAAAAAGCTCGAATTTAAAAGTTCAATCATTGATGAACTAAAAGCTCGTGGTATTAGAATCAGCAAAGAACTTTCAAATGAGCTCACAGCAAGTGCTCTTAAAATAGCACAATAAACGCCAACTTATTGCACTCCTCCTTTGGAGGGAATCAATAAAACAAAAACCCCTCAACCTTTCGGCGGAGGGGTTTCCTATTTATATTAAAATGCTATTAAGCGTTAGCCCTGCCGGCTGCTGCAATAAGGTTAAGCGCAGAGCCTGCCTTAAACCAGCCTATCTGGCCTTCGTTATAGGTGTGGTTGCAAAGTATAGTGTCTTTGCTGCCATCATCGTGAATAACTTCAAGGGTTAGCTGCCTGTTAGGGGCAAACTCCTTAAGGTCAACAAAGTTAAAGGTATCGTTTTCCTGTATCTTGTCATAATCAGCCTCGTTAACAAAAGTAAGCGCCAGCATACCCTGCTTTTTAAGGTTGGTTTCATGAATACGTGCAAACGATTTTACCAGTACGGCCTTAACGCCCAGGTGGCGCGGCTCCATAGCGGCATGCTCGCGGCTCGAACCTTCGCCATAGTTGTGGTCGCCCACTACTATACTTGGCACACCTGCAGCCTTATAAGCACGCGCTGTTGCAGGCACGGCATCATACTCGCCCGTTAGCTGGTTCTTAACGTTGTTTGTTTTTTGGTTATAGGCATTAACCGCACCAATAAGCATGTTATTAGAAATATTATCTAAATGCCCACGGAAACGCAGCCATGGCCCCGCCATAGAAATATGGTCGGTAGTACACTTACCAAAAGCCTTTATAAGCAGCTTGGCACCCATAATGTTTTCGCCGTTCCACGGTTCAAACGGGTCAAGCAGTTGCAGTCGCTCGCTTTCCGGGCTTACCACTACTTTAACGCCGCTACCGTCTTCAGCAGGCGACTGGTATCCGTTATCCTCAACAGCAAAGCCATTCGGAGGGAGTTCCCATCCTGTAGGCTCGTCAAGCATTACCTCTTCGCCGTCTTCGTTTATAAGTTTGTCGGTTTTAGGGTTAAAACCCAGGTCGCCCGCAATGGCAAGTGCCGTTACAAGCTCCGGAGAGCCTACAAACGCAAGCGTGTTAGGGTTACCGTCGGCACGCTTAGAAAAGTTACGGTTAAACGAGTGTACAATGGTGTTACGCTCTTCTTTCTCGGCGCCTTCCCTGTCCCACATACCAATACATGGCCCGCAGGCATTAGCAAATACAGTTGCGCCAATTTTATCGAAGGTGTCAATATAACCGTCGCGCTCTATAGTATAACGCACCAGTTCAGAACCCGGTGTGATGGTAAACTGTGCCTTTGGCTTCAGTTTCTTTTCTGCCGCCTGTTTGGCGATAGATACCGAGCGTGAAATATCTTCGTAAGACGAGTTGGTACAAGAACCGATAAGCCCTACCTGAATGTTAAGAGGCCAGTCGTTCTTAGTGGCTTCTTCCCTCATCTGAGAAATAGGGGTAGCCAAATCCGGAGTAAACGGCCCGTTTAAGTGCGGCTCAAGCTCCGAAAGGTTTATTTCGATTACCTGGTCAAAATACTGCTCAGGGTTTTCATATACTTCCTTGTCGGCAGTAAGGTATTCTGCTACCTGGTTGGCTGCATCGGCAATATCGGCACGGTTGGTAGCACGCAGGTAACGGTCCATCGACTCGTCATAGCCAAAGGTAGAAGTTGTTGCGCCTACCTCGGCACCCATGTTACAAATAGTACCTTTACCGGTACATGACATGGCCCTTGCGCCTTCGCCAAAATATTCTATAATTGCGCCGGTACCTCCTTTTACGGTAAGGATACCCGCCACTTTAAGGATAACGTCTTTAGGGGCTGTCCAGCCGCTTAGCTTACCTGTAAGCTTAACGCCGATTAGCTTAGGGAATTTAAGTTCCCATGCCATGCCGCTCATTACATCTACCGCATCGGCACCACCAACACCAATGGCTACCATTCCGAGGCCGCCGGCGTTAACCGTGTGAGAGTCGGTACCAATCATCATACCGCCCGGAAATGCATAGTTTTCCAACACTACCTGGTGGATGATACCTGCACCCGGTTTCCAGAAACCAATACCATATTTATTAGATACTGAAGACAGGAAATCGAAAACCTCGTTGCTTTGCTCTTTAGCGCGCTTAAGGTCGGTTTTAGCATCTATCTTAGCCTGTATAAGGTGGTCGCAGTGCACAGTTGTAGGCACGGCTACCTTAGCTTTACCGGCATGCATAAACTGCAATAGCGCCATTTGGGCTGTAGCATCCTGGCAGGCTACCCTGTCCGGTGCGAAATCTACATAATCTTTACCGCGTGTAAAAGCCTGAGACGGTGTTCCTTCCCAAAGGTGAGAATATAAAATCTTTTCAGAAAGTGTAAGCGGACGGCCGGTAAGCTCGCGGGCTTTATCTACGCGGGCAGCCATGTTTGCATACACTTCTTTAATCATTTCAATATCAAAAGCCATAAATAAGTAGTATTAATGTTCGTTTGTAAAAAAGTGCTGTAAAATTACTAATTCTTAAACCAACTAAAAAATTTTTAGCCTTTCTTTAAATTACGTTCATTATTATTTATAAACATTCTATTTTGCCGAAAATAATGCAATTATATTAAGAAATGACGCTTGATTTTTAAGAATTCTCAAAATACGAACTTTATTTTGAGAATTTCTAAATAAGTTAGGTTAATAAAACAAAAATGCCATCTGCAATAAAATACAGATGGCATTGATTGTAGGTATATTTTGGCTAAAACGATATAGTAAACTCGTTCTCTGCGTGTTTTTTATTAGTTGTTAAATACCTGTACAGCATTTTGCCCGACATAAATACCGCAGTTCCAAATACTGAAATTCCGAAGAACAATAGTGCCCATGCTTCTGTGGTGGTAGTCTCAAAATCCCTGAACTCTGAATATACTGCACCAAGCATATATAATGAAAATATCCCGAGTATGTTTCCGTAAATAATTCCTGCCACCCTGTTTTTGTAAATAAGCTGCAGGAACAGCAGCCAGGATAGCAATATGGCAATGTAGTTGATATGCCCGGAGGCAAGGTAATTTTCTGCAGCCCACGCTGTGCCTAAACCTATAAAAAAGATTTCAGGCAGGTTTTTAAATAGTCGTTTCATTCTTTCTTTCAGATTAGATGCATAACAAATATATAACGTTATAGCAACTTAAATATTTTGTTTGTGAAAATTTTATCAATATAATACTAACAATCTATCAACAAAAGTAAAATAATATTACACTATTGATAATTTAAATAATATCGATTATTTATACTTTCATAAACAAAAGTTATTCCAAAAAAAAAGAAGCTTTAAAAAAGCTTCTTTATGATTTCCTCTTCGGTAATGCCTTCGGCATCTGCCTTATAGTTCTTTATTATCCTGTGCCGCAGTATGCCTGTAGCTACTGCCCTTACATCTTCTATATCGGGAGAGAATTTACCGCTAAGCGCAGCGTTGGTCTTTGCACCCAGTATTAAGTTTTGCGAAGCCCTGGGGCCTGCACCCCAATCAAGGTAGGTATTTACATAATCATTTGCTAAGGGGCTGCCGGGCCTTGTTTTACCCACAAGTCCTACTGCATATTCTATAACATTGTCGGCTACAGGTATGCGCCTAATCAGGTGTTGGTAATCTAATATTTCCTGTGCCGTGAATAATGGATTAACCACCACGTTGGTATCGGCAGTAGTACTTTTAACCACCTGCACTTCTTCCTCAAAAGTTGGATATTCAAGCTTTATGGCAAACATAAAACGGTCTAACTGGGCTTCGGGCAACGGGTAGGTACCCTCCTGCTCTATCGGGTTTTGTGTTGCAAGTACAAAATAAGGCAACGATAGTTTATGGTGCTCACCTGCTATGGTTACCGCTTTTTCCTGCATGGCCTCAAGCAGGGCTGCCTGTGTTTTAGGCGGCGTACGGTTAATTTCGTCTGCAAGGATTATGTTAGAAAAGATAGGCCCTTTTATAAATTTAAACTGCCGGTTCTCATCTAATATCTCGCTACCTAATATATCAGACGGCATAAGGTCGGGCGTGAACTGGATACGCTTAAAATCGAGCCCCAGTGCTTTGGATATGGTATTAACCATAAGTGTTTTTGCAAGCCCAGGAACACCCACAAGAAGTGCGTGACCACCCGAAAAAACACTTAATACTATCTGGTTTATTACTTCGTCCTGCCCTACAATTACTTTTGCTATTTCGTTTTTAAGGTCTTTTTGTTTCTGAACCAACTCCTGAACGGCTGCTACGTCTGACATATGTTTTTATCTGCTGTTTAAACAATAAAGCTAAGGAAAATTCCTTAGCTTCAAACTTAAAAATATTTTTGTTGTTTACCTAACTATTTATGACGGGCGGCTAAATTATTTCACCCATTCGTTTGCAAAATCGCAGGCCTGGTAATCAGGTGCCACTTTAATATAGGTTTCCTTAATTTTTTCATCACTCCATTTAGATATTACCTGCAACTGCTTTTCTTTAAGTGCAAGCTCTTTAATCTTGGTATAATCAAGCGCATAATCTGCCATGTGTTCGTCATAACGGTTGGTAACTGTCATTATCTTCCAGCTTTTGCCTGTGCGCGGGTCATCGTTAAGTATAGGCTTGGTTATCTCATCCTCTTTAAGCTCAGACACCTCATTATAGATTTCAGGCTCAAGCTTGGTAAGCTCAAAGCGTGTTTCAAGCGTTCTTGGGTTAAGTAAAAGTCCGCCGCTGTTGCGGGTTTCTTTTTCATCTGATTCCGAACGGGCTGCTTCAGCAAATGTTATTTCGCCGGACATTATACGCTCCCTGATCTTTTCAATTTTTTCTTTGGCTGCCTTTAGTTCTTCACTGCCTACTTTGGGTTTCATCAAAATATGCCTTACATCTATCTCCTGCCCCCTTATTTTTTCTACATATATAATGTGGTAGCCAAACTCTGTTTCTATGGGTTCTGATATCTCCCCTTCCGCAAGGCTGAACGCCGTATCTTTAAATTCTTTTACAAATGGGGTTTTACGGTTCATTTTATAATAACCTCCATTAGAGCTGGAGCCGGGATCTTCTGAATACAGAACAGCCTTACTGTAAAAGCTGGAACCGTTAAGTATATCCTGCCGTATCTGCTTAAGCCTGTCAATCACCTTTTGCTTTTCAGCCTCTGATATTTCAGGCTTAACCACTATCTGGGCAATTTCCATTTCGGCACCAAACCTTGGTATCTCATCATCTTTAAATTTAGAGAAAAATACCCTTACCTCTTCCGGTGTTATTTCTACCTCATCTATAATTTTACGCTGCATACGCTCTGTAAGCATTTGGTTTTTGGTAATGGTAAACAGTTCCTGCTTAAAGGCATCGATGTCTTTTTTACGGAAGTATTCTACCATCCTGTCTTCAGAGCCAAGCCTTTCTACAAAAAAGTCTATCTGCCTGCTCATTTTGTCATTTACCTCTGCATCTTCTATAACAATACTGTCCTGTATAGCCTGGTGCGCATACAGCTTATCTTCCATCAGTTTGCCCAGCAGCTCGCAGCGGGTAACATCTTTTACAGGAATATTTTGCGCCTGCAGCTCCCTGTACATAATATCGATATCAGAATCGAGCACTACAAAATCGCCCACAACGGCAACCACGCCATCTACCTTTACCCTGCCCATAGGCTTTTTAGGTGCCGGCTTTACCGTATCTGCAAGCGACTCAGGTATAATTTCCTGTGCGCCTGCGGTGGTTAAAGCCATAAAGAACATGGCTAATAATAGGTAAATCCTGCTATTTATAAACTTCATATTTATTATTTTTAATCGCATCGTCTGTTATTTCCTTTTCAAGTTTCTTTATTAACTCCAGTTTCCTGTTGTTTATTATAAGCTGTACCAATGTAGGCCTTATGTATTCATAGGGTGACACCATATTCTTATCAAGTACCCTTGATACTTTAACAATATATACATCTGTAGAATCAGGGTACTGGTACGATATACCGTTACCTATATATTTGTTCCTGTTATCGGGTGTTATAAACGGCAGCTTGGTGTACACCTGGTTCATATCTACCCAGGTAGTATCGTTAAAGGCAAAGCTCTTAAACTGTATCGACATATCCTGAAGTGCCTTAAGGTCTTTTTTGTTGCCGCTTAAAAACCTGTTCCGTATGGTATTGAACTTAGGGTGCTCTTTATCTACCTTAATATACTTTAGCCTTACCAGCGTCTCTGTAGTACGGAAGTTATCTTTATATGAGTTGTAATAAGCAGCTACATCTGCATCTGTTACAACAGTATCTACGCTCCGTTTTACAAGTTCCTCAATATAAGCCTTGGTAAAAAGGTCTGTTTTATACTGCCTTACCAATGTGTTATACTCTTCCTGCTTTTCCTTGCTCAGGTTTACCTCGGCAGCATTATACAGCAGCTTTTTAGAAGCCCACCTGTCTATAAAATTCCTTATTATGGCTATACTGTCTTCTTTAGAGGTTCCTGCAGGCACAATACCCGCAATATCCTCTTTGTAAAGATAGGCGTTACCAACCCGGGCAACTGCCTGTGGCTTTTGCTCTTTCTTAAAACTGTCACACGAAATAACAGCAAGCGCCAAAAGCAGCAGTACAGCTTTTTTAAACATTACTACTATTGCTTAAGCTCTTTTTTAACTCCTTCAAAAACATCTTTATTTACTTTAACGGTAAACTCTGTCTTTAAATCATCTACCCATGTGCTTTCAAGATGCTGCTGGTAGTCGTTCACTACCCTGCCCCTTGCTTCATCAAGCGTTTTAGTGCCTGCAGGCATTACCTTAGTAGTTTTCACTACATAATAATAATTGCCGTCTTTTATTATATCAGACACACCTTCTTTATATTTATCTGTTTTTGGCAGTGCATCACTGTCGGTTTCAAATGTTCCGGCCTTTTCCATCACATTTACCTGTGCCTCTGTATTCAGTTCTTTTTTAATGAATTCGGAATCCTTACCTTTTTTAAGGTACTTTCTTGTCTTTTTAATTACATCTTCTTTAGTAGAAGAATATACCTCTGCCTCTACCCTTTCTTTCCACTGGTAGTCGGCCTTGTGGCTGTTGTAAAAGCTTTCAAGCCCAAGCGTATCGGTTTTGGCTTTTTCCCATATTTCTTTCTCCATCAGGTCGAACAGCAACAGGCCGTCCCTGTATTCTTCCATTACTATGCCAAACTCCGGGAACTCATTCTCAAGGTTATCATTATAGTAGGCATTCAGTTGCTCATCTATATACCTTTCATAAAGCACATCGGCAAATTTAGAGGCTGGTGATACATTTCCTGCGCTTTTTTGGTTGTTGGCCATATACCTCATAAAAGATTCGGCTGTAAGTTTCCTGTCTTTATTGATGGTTACCAGCGTCTGGTTATAGGTATCAACATCTTTAGGAAGTTCCCAGTTTTGTCCGTTGGCTTTATTAACCAGAGCTTTAAGCACTTTTGCATAAACCTTTTGGTCTCTTTCAACCGTATATTTTTTCTTTAGCTTCTCATTCATAGAAGCTGCTATCAGCTTAGAGCGGTCGTCTCTCCTTATCCTGTTCTCAAAATCAGCCTCAACATCCGCAAATGGTTTTGCAGGGTGTTTCTCTATCAGCTTTACTATATGCCAGCCAAACTCGGTTTTGAAAGGCTCTGAGTAATCACCGGGCTTACCCAATGCAAAAGCTTTATCTTCAAAAGCAACAGAGCTTAATTCGCCCGAGCTGAAACGGTTTAGCATACCACCTGCCGGAGCAGATGTTTTATCCTGAGAAAACTGTTTTGCGAGTGCTTCAAAACTTTCGCCTTGCTTCAGTTTCTGGTATATCTCATCAATAGTCTGTTTTGCTTTTGCTTCGGCGGCGGCATCTTCTTTACGCGGAATAAGTATCATGATGTGGGCTACTGTAATATCGCCCCTGTTATCCCTAACATCATTAACCTTTATGAGATGGTAGCCAAAGCGGCTGCGCACCGGCTTAGACACCTGCCCTTTAGGCGTGTTGTATGCACCTGTCTCGAAAGGGTAAACCATCCTGAAAACAGAAAAATAACCTAAGTCACCTTTATTTTCTTTAGCGGAAGGGTCTTCGCTGTACTGCTCTGCCAGTTTACCGAAATCTTCCCCGGCAAGGGCTTTTTTACGTACATCAAGCGCTTTGTTATACGCCTTTAGTGTATCGGCAGGCGAAGCATTTTCATCTACCATAAATAATATATGTGATGCCTTTATTTCTTTTTTAGAACGGTTGTAGGCTTCCTCTATCAGTTCTTTGGTAACTTTAGTATCGGTAAGGTAGTTGCGCGATAGCTGGTTGCGGTAGCTTTTAAGCTCATTCTGGTATTTTTTACCGTTTTGAAGCCCAAGCTTGTTGGCCTTATTAACCTTAAGCTTATAACCTATAAACAGGTCGAGGTAGTTATTAAGGTCTTTTTGCGAATCGTCTTTAACCAGATCGAGGTTTTTGTTGTAAACCCTTATAAATTCGTCAGTGTAATACGGTGTACCGTCTATTGTAAATAACACCTCTTTTTTTGACTGCTGTGCGAAAGAAAC
Source organism: Flavobacterium sp. (assembly GCF_024305175.1). Lineage (GTDB taxonomy): Bacteria > Bacteroidota > Bacteroidia > Flavobacteriales > Flavobacteriaceae > Flavobacterium. Next base: position 46,315 of record NZ_JAMWYY010000013.1, on the reverse strand, counting down.
AACAGTAACAAACAGGGATAAACCTAAAAGAACCTTTTTAAAATTCATTATTTTTAAAATTTTATAACTCTTTAAATACGGTTAGTAAACGCAGCCCTTATGCATATAGTATGCACAACGGCATTTTTTGCGACCAACAAAAGTAACAATTCATTAAGATTATACAATAAGTATTGCTGCAAAACATTGAAAATAAATAGTGCGGGCTACTCTCCTCCCGAAACTATTATAAAATCGCTGCGGCGGTTTAGCTGGTGCTCTTCATCAGTACACGGCACATTATTGCTGCATTGGTTTAGCAACTGCGACTCGCCATAGCCTTTAACGCTTTCTATGCGCCCTGCATTTATACCCTTAGCTATAATATAATTATAAGTAGCATCAGCCCTGTTTTGGGAAAGCTCCATATTATAGTCATCGCTGCCGCGCGAATCGGTATGAGATTCTATTTTTATAACAATATCCGGAAACTGCTGCATTACATATACTACCTTATCCAGTTCCTGCGCTCCCTGCGGTGTTATGTCATACTTATCAAAGTCAAAGTATATGGGGTTAATCTTTATTTTGGCAACGTTGTTCTCTTTGGTAATGAGGTTATCATACTTAACCAACTGAAAATCAATTTTCACTTCTCCAGATGGCGCACCCGGCGTAGTAACATCATCCGTATCGGTACTGTAACCCTTTTTAAAAGCACCAGCCATGATAAAGAAATTACAAGGCACCTGCTCTACTATATACCTTCCTTCCATATCCGTAATTACATCGCCTGTACCTACTACATTTCCATATACATCGCCAACTTTTATGGTAACGCCCTCAATCGGTTTTTTGCTGGTCGCATCGGTTACAATTCCCGTAAGGGTATGGAGGCACGAAGGCTCCTCTTTACAGGTAAAATAATAAATATCGTCATCGCCCATGCCGCCCTCACGGTTAGACGAAAAATAACCGAAGGTACTTTCAACATTAATGATATAGGCAAAATCGTCGGCATTGCTGTTTATAGATGATCCGAGGTTTACAGGCTTGCCTACGTTTAAATCATCAGAGATAGTACACATAAATATATCAAGCCCGCCCAACCCGTAATGCCCGTTGGAAGCAAAATAAAGCCTGTTGCCCCTAACAAACGGAAACATCTCTTTGTTTGGCGTGTTTACCTGCTCCCCTAAATTAACAGGTTTGCCATAAGTGCCAGCATCATTAATAGCTACGGCATATAAATCGGTTTCGCCAAGACCGCCCTGCATATCGCTTGTAAAAATGAGCCATTTTCCATCTTCTGTTAGGGCCGGGTGTGCCACCGAATATTTTATATTACAAAAAGGCAATACCATTTCATTGACAAGCTCATCACCCGAAATTGTAGCCCTGTTTATCCGGAGGTTGTTGGTACCGTTACTTGCATTGTTAAGTTTATCTCTTTTTTTAACGGTATTGGTACTGTAGTAAATCGCCTGCCCGTCGGGTGTAAAAACAACCGACGCATTATGGTAGCGGGTGTGGCTTTTGGGCATAAACTTTTGCTCATTAACAAGGGCACCTGTAATAGTATCACGGTTGGCGACATATAAATCCAGAAACGGCTGCTCATTCCATTTATAAATTCTGCCACCCAAATGGGCGGTATCTTTAGCAGAAGAATAAACAACCTTATCCCCATAAAAAGCAGTACCAAAATCGGACTTACGCGAATTTATACTCAGCGTGTCAATGGTATATACCGTTCCGTATTTATTGATGCTGTCTAACTGCTTTTTCTGTTTCAGGAAGTTTTGCAGAAGTTCAGGCTTTTTGCTTTTACCCAGCTTTGCAGCAAGCAGTTCATCTGCCTTGTCATACTGCTTAAGGCTGCGTAGCGACTGTATGTAGCGGTTAAAATGGTTATCATCTAATTTATCGGCTTTACCCTTTTCATACCATTTCACGGCATCCGTAAACCTGTTTATGTAATAGTAAGTATCAGCTATTTTCATGCGGGTCGATGCAGAGGGATTAGCGCCCTTCACATAGTCTTCATAAGCTTCGGCGGCGGCGGTATAGGCCATTTCATCATACAGTTTATTGGCTTTCTCTAACTTATATTGCGCGGAAGCAAGGAGGGATATAAGGAGCAATACGGCTAAAAACAGATACTTTTTCATGGCTGGTAGTTTTAAAAGAACCTCGGCGATTTTATCCGTGCTGTTTTGGGCATTAGCTGAAAACGCAGTATAAACTCATGAGAGCCATCGTTATACTTATTCAGTTCTGTTACCGAATAATCAAAAGCATAGCCCGCAAACAACTGCTCTGTTATCTGGAAACCCGCCAGCGCGCTAACCGAATCGTCCCACCGGTAAGAAGCGCCAAACGTAAACTTTTCCTGGAACAGGAAGTTGGCCGAAGCATCTACCGTTACAGGCGAGCCTGAAACAACCTTGCCCAGTACGGCAGGCTTAAACTTAATGCTCCCTGTAAGATCGAACACATAACCGCCTATAAAGTAATAGTGAAGCCTGTCAGAAACCACCGTTTCCTGTATATCGTCATAATAATTATCGCGGATAAAATTGGGTACTGATACTCCTGCATACCACTTATCGGTATAATAATAAACACCGGAGCCTATGGTAGCGGCAGCCCTGTTATTGATGTTGGTATTTAAAAGCGGATCGCCCTCCTGGTAGTAGCGCCCCCTGCTCCAGTCAATATTCAGTATGCGTGCCCCGGCTTTAAGCCCGAATGCAAGCCTGCCCTGCATGCCTAAATATAATGTGTAAGAAAAATTACCATCAATATACAACTCATCTGCTGGGCCAATCCTGTCGTTAACCGCACTAAGGCCCAGCCCTACCCTTTCATTCCACACAGGGGAGTGTACTGCAAGCGCCTGCGTGCGCGGTGCGCCATCTATACCTATCCACTGCGAGCGGTGCAGCAGTATGGCATCAAGCCCGCCTGTGCTGCCTGTATAACCCGGGTTTACCGTAAGGGTATTATACATATACTGGCTGTATTGCGGCTCCTGCTGGGCGTGGCAATACCAACCCGGACAAACTAAAGTACCGAAGAGGCTGAACCATAGCAACAGGGTTAAGTAACGATTCGTCATTACAATATGTTTTTCTTTTATCTGCTTTTGTGCCGCAATTTTTGTAAAAGTAACATTTTCAGCAATATTCAGCACAACCTCATTGGCAGTTTTTAAAAGCTTAGGTGCTTCGTCTTATTATTATCCCAAATATAAACCCTATTTTTGCACGGTTTTTAAATGTAACAGCTAAATTTTATAATGGGTTTTACTGACGAAATTAAAAGAAGGCGCACCTTCGGCATTATATCGCACCCCGATGCGGGTAAAACAACGCTTACCGAAAAGCTGCTGCTATTTGGTGGCGCCATACAGGAGGCCGGAGCCGTAAAAAGTAATAAGATAAAAAAAGGTGCTACATCCGACTTTATGGAGATAGAGCGCCAGCGTGGTATATCGGTTGCCACATCGGTACTTGCCTTTAACTATAAAGACAAAAAGATAAACATATTAGATACCCCAGGCCACAAAGATTTTGCCGAGGATACCTTTCGTACCCTTACAGCGGTTGACAGCGTTATTGTGGTAATAGACGTGGCAAAGGGTGTTGAGGAACAAACCGAAAAACTGGTAGAGGTTTGCCGTATGCGCAACATACCCATGCTGGTTTTCATCAACAAGCTTGACCGTGAAGGTAAAGATGCCTTTGACCTGATGGACGAGGTAGAGCAAAAACTGGGGCTTACCGTTACACCGCTTAGTTTCCCTATCGGTATGGGGTATGATTTTCAGGGTATATACAATATCTGGGAAAAGAATATTAACTTGTTTAGCGGAGACAGCCGCAAGAACATAGAGGAAACCATTGCCTTTGATGATATTAATAACCCTGAGCTTGATAAGCTCATCGGTGCCAAACCGGCAGATAAGCTGCGCGAGGAGCTTGAGCTTATATCTGAAGTGTATCCGGCTTTCGACCGCCAGCAATATCTTGACGGTAAGCTGCAGCCCGTGTTTTTCGGTTCGGCATTAAATAACTTTGGTGTACGCGAACTGTTGGACTGCTTTATAGAAATAGCACCATCGCCCAGGCCAAAAGACAGTGATACCCGCACCGTTCAGCCTGATGAGAATAAATTTTCGGGATTCGTGTTTAAGATACATGCCAACATGGACCCCAAGCACCGCGACAGGCTGGCGTTCATTAAAATAGTATCGGGCCAGTTTGAGCGCAACAAGCCATACCTGCACGTGCGCCACAACAAGAACCTAAAGTTCAGCAGTCCGAATGCCTTTTTTGCCGAGAAAAAGGAAATCGTTGATATTTCTTATCCGGGAGATATTGTAGGCCTGCATGATACAGGTAATTTTAAAATAGGCGACACACTTACCGAGGGCGAACAAATGGCATTTAAAGGCATACCAAGCTTTAGCCCGGAACACTTCCGCTACATTAACAATGCCGACCCAATGAAAGCCAAGCAGCTTGAAAAGGGTATCGACCAGCTAATGGACGAAGGCGTGGCACAACTTTTTACGTTGGAGCTGAACAACCGTAAGGTTATCGGTACAGTTGGTGCACTGCAATATGAAGTTATACAGTACAGGCTGGAGCACGAATATGGCGCAAAATGCAGCTATGAGAACTTCCCTGCCTATAAAGCCTGCTGGGTAAAGCCCGAAGATCCTAAAAATGAAGAATTTGCCGAATTTAAGCGTATCAAGCAAAAATTCCTTGCCAAGGATAAGTATGACCAGCTTGTTTTCCTTGCCGATTCAGAATTTTCAATACAGATGACACAGCAAAAATACCCAAGCGTTAAGCTGTTCTTTACTTCTGAATTTGATTAACACACTTCATCTTATATAAAAGCAAAATCCCCGCACTTTTCAATGCGGGGATTTTTATCTAATAATAACCTATTTAATTTTTAACCACTTTAAATGATTGTACTGCTCCGGCAGATGTTGCCCTTACCACATAAGTGCCCGCAGCAAGCGATGAAAGGTTTACTTTCACTTCTGTTACACCACCTTTGGTTTCAAGCACCGGCTGGCCTAAAAGGTTGTACACACTTACAGATGTTATGGTTTCGCTGTTAAGTATAGTAAGTACATCTGTTACCGGGTTAGGGTAATACCTGAAAGTCGCCTTTACATTATCAACTGTGCTTAATACTTCATCTGCGGTTACTGCAAGCGGTTCGCTTGGGCAGTCGCCGTTATATGCAACTGCATAGTAGGTAACCTCATCTTCCAACAATGCAGAAGGCTCAAGCATTTGTGTTAATGCTGCATCAGCAAACCATACAATATCCGTTCCTGTAACATCAAAATCGGCAATGGTGTCTCCGGCAGTAAATTCCTGTACTGCATCACCCTCAGGGGTGTCAGCAGTTGTTATGTTTACTGCAACAGCAACCTTTTCACTTTCGCAGCCATCAACAGTTTGTGTTACATAATAAGTACCTGTAGTAAGTAGTGCATCGGCAGCAAGCGGTTCTGTAGCATCAGCAGCATCATACCATAACGGCATCTCGCCTTCGGTTACCATAAGTTCGGTAACTGTTGCACCGTTACAAAATGTCATCTCTTCAGCAACAGGTGCCTCAGTAATATTCAGGATAACAATTACAGCCGTACGGCCTGTACTTTCGCAACCATCTACAATCTGTGAAACATAGTAAACACTTGTCCCTTCAAGAAGCGGAGCTTCATTATCCAGCATTTCATCACCCGAAGAAGAAGCATACCAAACTACGTTAAGCCCGTCAACATCTATATCTTCAATCATACCTGAACCGCAGAATACCTGATTTGCATTGGTGATTGCAGGTGCAGCCGGAACTGCATTGATTTCTACCTGAACGGCAGTCCTTGCACTTTCGCATCCATTAATGGTTTGCGAAACATAATATGTACCTTCCGCTAAAACTGTATTTTCAGATATTGGCATGCCGCCCGTTTCTGTAGCATACCATTGCGGCATATCGCCTGAAATTACAGACAGGTCTGCTACAGTAGCAGTACCGCAAAAACTTTGGTTATCGGCAGTTGGTGCATCTGGGGCTGGTGTTACTGTAACCTGAACCATTGCCCTTACGCTTTCGCAGCCATCAACAGTTTGAGAAACGTAGTATGTACCTGTTGTAACAGCAGCATCGGCAGCCAGGGCTTCGCCTCCTGTTTCAGCGTTGTACCACTGTACATCTTCAGCACCGGCAACTGTAAGCTCGCCAACTGTCGGCATACCACAAAGGGTTATATCCTCTGCTTCCGGTGCAGGTGTTACGTTTAAAGTAACAGCAACGGCTGTCCTAACATTACTCTCACAACCGCCTACCGTTTGCGAGGCATAGTATATAGCTGTACCTTCGGTAAGGGCTGTAATAGCGTCAAGCGCTTCACCTCCGTTGGCGGCAGCATACCATAGTATATCGTCACCTGTAATGTTTATATCTTCTAAAGTAGCCATGCCACAAAACTCCTGCACAGTTTCAGCAGCAACCGGTGCGGCAGGTATCGGGTTAACCGTTACGGTAACGGCTGCCCTTTCGCTTTCGCAGCCATTAACTATTTGAGAAACATAGTATGTTCCTGTAGCAAGTTGTGTATCTAAAGCTAAAGTTGTTTCAGTATCAGCATCGGCATACCATATTGCAGCGCCTTCTGTAGTGGCAGTAAGTTCTGCTGCAGTAGCCGTACCGCAGAAAAGCAGCGGTGTTACTGTTGGTATTGCAGGTACAGGGTTAACCGTTATGCTAACGGCTGTCCTTGTGCTTTCGCAACCGTTTACTGTTTGAGAAGCATAATAGGTACCTGTGGTTACGGCAGCATTTGCCATAAGCGCTGTTCCGCCTGTTTCGGCAGCATACCATTGCACGGCAGTTCCTGTAGTAACAGCTAAGTTGCTAACCTGTGCAGTACCGCAAAAAAGCTGGCTTGCCGCAACAGGTGCATCCGGTATCGGGTTAACCGTTACGGTAACGGCTGCCCTTTCACTTTCGCAGCCATCAACTATCTGAGAAACATAATAAGTTCCTGTAGCAAGTGCTGTATCGGCTGCTAAAGCTGTTGTAGTTGTTGCATCGGCATACCAAATTGGTGCTCCCACTGTAGTGGCTGTAAGTTCGGCGGCTGTGGCTGTACCGCAGAAAAGAAGTGGCGTTACTATTGGTGCGGCAGGTATCGGGTTTACCGTTACACTCACGGCTGTCCTGGTGCTTTCGCAACCGTTTACCGTTTGAGAAGCATAATAGGTACCTGTGGTTACGGCAGCATCTGCCATAAGCGCTGTACCCCCGGTTTCGTCAGCATACCATTGTATGCCCTGCCCTGATGTTACTGTTAAATCAGTAACTGTTGATGCTCCGCACAGTAAAAGTGCGTCAGCAACAGGTGCATCCGGAATCATATTTACTGTTACCTGCACAGCAGCCCTTGCACTTTCGCACGTACCATTTGACTGAGAAACGTAATAAGTACCGGTAGTTACTGCTGTTGTACCGGCAAGTGCCGTACCGCCTGTCTGGGCGGCATACCATTGCGGATTAGTACCCGATGTAACTGTAAGGTCGGCTATTGTAGTGCTTCCGCAGAAAGAAAGGTTGGTAACCTGTGGTGCATCCGGTGAAGGGTTAACTATTACCGGAACGGCTACTCTGCCGCTTTCGCATCCGTTGACGGTTTGCGAAGCATAATAAGTACCTGAGGTAACAGTGGCTGTTGAAGCCAATGCAGTACCACCAATTATGGCGCTATACCATTGTGGGTTTTGCCCAGATACCACAGTAAGGTTGGCTACTGTTGCAGGGCTGCAAAGTGTTAGCGGTGCAACGGTTGGTACCGGTACAGCAGCGCATGATGCTGTAGTAACATTTATAGTATTGGAATTGGAAGATGTGCCTGTGCCGTTATAGGCCCTTACCCTGTAGTAATAAACTGTGTTATCATCAAGGCCGGTTACCTGGTAAGAGGTAACGTTCCCAACATCAAGGCTGTTGTAGCCGGCTACAAAAGAAGGTGTAAAACCACCTGAAAAAGTATGGCTGCCTAAATAAGTACCTGTATCATTAGGATATCCTGTCCACTCTGCTGCAAGTGTCGGGAATCCTGTGGTTGATGTATTGGTTACACCTCCTGTAACGGTAGGTTTCCTTACCAGGGTATTATTGCTTGTGCTGAATGAACCCGCTGACCAGTCGCTACCCGGATCCTGGCCTATGCTGCCAAATACATCTACATAGGCATTCGTACTTACTTTAAAAAGCCCGACAGCATCGTCTCCGTTAAAATTGATAACGGTATTATTTACTATTGTGGTTAAAGTAAAAGCGTGTATTGCTGCCTGTGAATTACGGTATATAACAACTTCGCCGTTAGCAAGGCTGCCACTAAGCGCGAGTGTTTGAGACGGTGTGGCAGAACCGTTACTGAAAAGCCTTAGCTCATAGTTGGCAAGGTTAACCGCTGCACCTGTACCATTATATATTTCTATATACTTATTAAAGCCTGAACCTTCTATATATTCAGATATAAAAAGGTCGGTTGCAAAAGTACCTGTACCAAAAGTTGGCGAGGTACTAACGTCAAGATAGTAACCGGTAGCGCCGGTAACGGCATTCCAGTTAGCAGTAAAACTGCCCGAAAGCACATTTGTAGCCGGTGTGGCTGTTGGCGCAGATTGCCCGTAAGACAGTGAAACTGCCAGTAATACGGCAAATGCGCAGATTTTTTTAAAAGTAGGTTGTAATTTTTTTACCATAGCATAAATTAATTATTAATTGCATGTAAGTCATTGCAACCAAAAGTATTAATCTATACCCTGGGCGGTGTTTCCTGCAAATAAAATTAAGTTTAACCTAATGTAAATTAACATTCTACTTCATGATGCGCCAAACCTGAACCTGGTAAGGAGGCAAAACCACTGTGCGCCCTGCTGTTTTAAAGTTATAGTTGGCAGAACCCATGACAAGTAACAAGGCATCGAGTTTAAAATTGTAATCTGTCATGGTAACTTCCTGCTGCTCGCCTGAAAGGTTTATCATTACAAAAGCCTTGTCAGTACCGGCATCGCGCACAAAAGTAAGTACGTTCGGCGCACTGTTTTCTATATACTTATAGGTGCCTTTACCTATAGAGGGATACCTGCGTTTGAGGCTTATAAGCTCCCTGTAGAAGTTCCATAATGAAAGTTCATTCTTTTGTGCCTGCTCCCACTCTAAACCCTTTTCCTTTAACCAGGCTTCTTTTTCACTGCGCTTCAGTGGCTCTTTCCATACAAATGCCTCGTTAGCCGACACACTTCCATAATATTCCTGTCCCGAAGTAACAGATGGCAGCCCGCCCAGCAAAATGTTTGCAGCAGCAAAGGCTTTTAATTGTCCTTCTTTATATGATGTGCCCTGTGCAGGTGTGTCAAGGTAAACAATAGCTGCGGTAGTATCAGGCGATTTAAATATACTGTCGGCAATAGCAGTAATGGCTCTTTTATCTTTTTGGATGATAGCTTTGCTTAAAGTCCCTGCATATACTTTATCCGCATTGACGTTATTAAAATAGGTATTTACAGTTGCGCCTTCTTCAGGCATCAGGAAAACCTGCATTTCCGGATTCACTTTTTTAAGAGCTTCTGTAACGGGGTTCCAGAACTCCTTACCAAAACTTATAGAATGTTTTTGTTGCTGCAGCCGCAAACCATCAAGCCCGGCACTAAGGCTGCCAAGCACTTTTATAAAATATTCTTTTACGGCAGGCTCTTTTACATTAAGGGCTATCATACCCCCTGCTGTTCTTACAGGCTGTTTATTTTGCTTATCGGCATACATAATATAGCGGCTGTATGCTGAAGCGGGCTTATCCAAAGATTCTGTATACCACGGATGATTATCTGATACGGCTGAAATATTAACAGCCTGATATACTTTAAACCCTCGCTTTTTTAAAGTTGTTATTAATGATGTATAACCTTCAGGAAGTTTATTGTTATCATAAATCGTTTCAGTAAAACCCGGCAGGTAATTTTCGCCAAGCATTACAGATGTAAAACCAAGTCGGTATAAGTATTCAATGCGTTGCATTATACCTTCCTCATCCTGCACGGCGTCATTGTTGCTGTCAAAAAAAGCAGGGCTGTTGGTTTCATATATAATTTCCTGCGCGGCTGCAGTGGCAATACAATACAGTATTACAAATACAATCAGTAGTTTTTTCATAGCGTTTGGCACTCTTTGTTCAAATATAGCTATATTTTTTATTAATGTATTACCGATTGTAGCTGCCAATATTAAATCTTGATTTAAAATGCAGTGCATTATACAAACACCTTTTATAATTGCTATTTTTGCATCAACGCAAAACAATACAATTTAAATAATGCTTATTATAGGAATTGCAGGTGGCACCGGAAGCGGTAAGACAACAGTTGTACACCAGATAATGAACGAGCTTCCGCTTACGGAGGTGGGGATAATTTCTCAGGACTCCTATTACAGGGATAACTCCCACCTGAGTTTTGAAGACCGTGCAAAAATCAACTTTGACCACCCGCGGGCAATTGATTTTGAACTGCTTGCAACCCACCTTACCGAGCTTAAAAAAGGTAATGTTATACAGCAGCCGGTTTACTCTTTTGTTACCCACAACCGCACTGACGATACTATAGTAACACATCCGCGTAAAGTAATGATTGTAGAGGGCATCCTGATATTATCTGACCCCAAACTGCGTGATATGTTTGACATTAAAATATACGTTCATGCCGACTCTGACGAAAGGCTTATACGCCGCCTGCGCAGGGATATTGCTGAACGCGGCAGGGACATGGAAGAAGTGCTTAACCGCTACCAGACTACACTGAAACCCATGCACGAGCAGTTTATTGAGCCTACAAAAGCCCATGCCGATATAATTATTCCTAACGACCGTTATAATACAGTAGCCATTGATGTGGTAAGGGCCGTTATTAACCAACGGATATTATAATACCTATATTTGCCAATTAGCTATATACCAAAAGATAATTGGCTTAAAAAACATATTACTTTGTAATAGTTTATAAATTTACAATATGAAACCTTTCAGCAAATTAACCGCTAAATACCCTTTCCTTAAATTTATAGGGAACCGCTATGTACTGGTTATCATTTTTTTTGCTGTATGGATGGTTTTTATTGATAACTACTCGCTTTATTTTGATCATCCGGTACTGGATAATGAAATAAAGGAACTGGAGGAAAATAAGGAATACTACGTAAAGGAAATAAGGAAAGACAGCACCAGCATTAAGCAGCTGCAGAACCCTGACCAAACCGAAAAATATGCCCGCGAAAAATATTATATGAAACGCGAGGACGAAGATATTTATATAATTGAATTTGAGGAAGAAGTGCCCGAAGAGCAAACCACCTCTAAAGCTTTATAAAAAAGAACTGCATGAGCGAACAACTATTTGAAGGTTTTGAGCATGTATCATCCAAGCAATGGAAACAGCAGATACAATTTGAGCTTAAAGGAGCCGATTATAACGAAACACTTGTTTGGGAAAGCCCGGAAGGTATAAAAGTAAAGCCTTTTTATCATTATGATGAAACTGTGTCCGCAGCGGATACAGGCAACAATACCGCTTTCAGCATTTGCCAGGATATCTATGTGCATGATGTGGATAAATCTGCCGAAAGGGCAGCCACAACATTAAAACGTGGTGCCGAGAGTATCCGTTTTACCGTAGATAATGAAGGGACTGATGTAGACAAACTACTAAATGCAATAGATTTAAAAGCAACACCTGTTTATTTTAAATTAGGTTTTCTCTCAATCGATTTCGTTAAACGGTTAGACAGTATTGCAAAGCAAAATGATACCGTTTTTTATGTGATGCTCGACCCTATAGGCCACCTTGCTAAAGATGGTAACTGGTTCGGCAATATGGAAAAAGACCTTGATGCGCTTAATACCATAGCCATTGCATGCAGCAATATCAGTTTCCTGAGCACTGATGCCGGCCTTTACCAAAATGCGGGTGCAAATATTGTACAGCAGATAGCCTACACCCTTGCATATGCAAACGAATACTTTAATGCTATAGCAACTATAAATAAGCCTGTAGTTATACAGGTTTCTGTCGGGTGCAATTACTTTTTTGAAATAGCCAAGCTAAGGGCTTTAAGGCAGTTGTTTGCCGTTGTAGCTAAAGAATATGGGCATAACGAAGAATGCCATATTTTGGCAACGCCATCTAAAAGGAATAAAACCCTGTATGATTATAATGTAAACATGCTGCGCACCACAACAGAGTGCATGAGTGCGATATTGGGTGGTGCAAATGCTGTGAGCAATATGGCTTATGATGCCATTTACCACAAGGATAATGAGTTTGGCGACAGGATAGCCCGCAACCAGCTTCTTATTTTAAAACACGAAAGCTATTTTGATAAAGTAAATAATGCCGCCGATGGCGCTTATTATATTGAAGAGCTTACGGCCCAACTGGCGGAAAAGGCACTGGCATTATTTAAAGACATTGAGGCTAATGGTGGCTTTCTTCACCAGCTGAAAGAAGGGACTATACAACGAAAAATACAGGAAAGCGCTGCCAAAGAGCAGGAGCTTTTTGACAGTGGTAAAGAAATATTGCTCGGCACTAATAAATATCCCAATAAAAATGACAGGATGAACGGCGATATAGAGTTGTATCCGTTTGTAAAAACAGATTCGCGTAAAACGCTTATTGTACCTGTTATAGAAAGAAGACTTGCCGAGCGAATTGAAAAAGAACGACTTGATGCGGAAGATACATCTGTTGTTAAATAGAAACAAGAAGCATGAAAAGAAAAGACCTTCAACATATTACATTAGCCCAAAAACCGGAAGCTGATAATCATCAGAATAAAGGAGAAACCTTTACTACCGCCGAAGGCATAGCTGTAAAGCAACATTATTCTGAAAAGGACATTACCGGGCTTGAACATATTGGTTTTGCAGCCGGTTTTGCACCTAACCTGCGCGGCCCTTATGCAACCATGTATGTGCGCCGCCCGTGGACAATACGCCAGTATGCAGGTTTTAGTACCGCCGAAGAAAGTAATGCGTTTTACCGCCGCAACCTTGAGGCAGGCCAAAAAGGGCTTTCGGTAGCGTTTGACCTTGCTACACACAGGGGCTATGACAGTGACCATGAGCGTGTAGTGGGCGATGTGGGTAAGGCAGGCGTGGCAATTGACAGTGTTGAGGATATGAAAGTGTTGTTCAACCAGATTCCGCTTGGGGAGATGTCGGTCTCGATGACCATGAATGGTGCAGTGTTACCCATCATGGCATTTTATATAGTGGCGGCAGAAGAACAGGGCGTTGCACCCAAACAACTTTCGGGAACCATCCAGAATGATATCCTTAAGGAGTTTATGGTGCGGAATACCTACATTTACCCTCCTGCCCCATCTATGAAAATAATAGCTGATATATTTGAATATACCAGCAGGAACATGCCAAAGTTCAACTCAATAAGTATATCGGGTTACCACATGCAGGAAGCCGGTGCTACTGCCGATATTGAACTTGCTTATACCCTTGCCGATGGTTTGGAGTACATTCGTACAGGACTTTCCGCCGGAATGAAAATAGATGACTTTGCCCCGCGCCTTTCGTTCTTCTGGGCCATTGGTATGAACCATTTTATGGAGATTGCCAAAATGCGCGCAGGGCGTATGCTGTGGGCAAAACTGTTACAGCAATTCAATCCGGAAGACCAGAAGTCGCTCGCACTGCGCACCCACTGCCAGACAAGTGGCTGGAGCCTTACCGAGCAGGATCCTTTTAATAACGTGGCACGCACATGTATAGAGGCCGCAGCAGCAGCATTTGGCGGCACACAGTCTTTACACACCAATGCGCTTGATGAGGCTATTGCACTGCCAACAGATTTTTCGGCGCGTATAGCACGTAACACACAGATTTTCCTTCAGGAAGAAACCAAAATTACTAAAACGGTTGACCCATGGGCAGGCAGCTATTATGTAGAAAGCCTGACTAATGAAATAGCGCAAAAGGCATGGGCGCTTATACAGGAGGTAGAAGAACTGGGCGGTATGACTAAGGCTATTGAAGCCGGAATACCAAAACTGCGGATAGAAGAAGCGGCTGCACGCAAGCAGGCGCGCATTGACAGCGGACAGGATATAATTGTAGGGGTAAACAAATACCGCCTTGAAAAAGAAGACCCGTTGCATATACTTGAGGTAGATAACCAAACGGTACGCAGGCAGCAGATTGAAAGGCTTGAAAGCATAAAAGCATCCCGCGATAACCAAAAAGTTTCAGAATGCCTGCAAAAGCTTACTGAAGCGGCAAAGTCGGGAGAGGGTAATTTGCTATCTTTAGCTGTAGATGCCGCAAGGCATAGGGCAACGCTTGGCGAGATAAGCGATGCACTAGAAACAGTTTACGGCAGGTATAAAGCACAAATTAAATCTTTCAGCGGTGTGTACAGTAAAGAAATAAAGAACGACGAAAGTTTTGAAAAGGCGAGGCAGCTTGCCGATAAATTTGCGAAGCTTGAAGGCCGACGCCCGCGCATCATGATTGCTAAAATGGGTCAGGACGGGCACGACCGCGGCGCAAAAGTTGTAGCTACCGGTTATGCTGATGTGGGCTTTGATGTAGATATCGGACCGCTCTTTCAAACCCCGGCAGAAGCCGCAAAACAGGCGGTAGAAAATGACGTGCACATACTTGGGGTATCATCATTGGCTGCAGGGCATAAAACGCTGGTTCCGCAGGTTATTGAAGAGCTTAAAAAGTACGGACGTGAAGATATAATGGTTATTGTTGGTGGTGTGATACCGGCACAGGATTACCAGTTCCTTTTTGATTCGGGCGCTGTGGCTGTATTTGGGCCCGGCACACGCATAAGTGAGGCTGCTATTAAAATACTTGAGATATTGATACATGGATTTGACGAGTAACCAATAATCTGGTTTGGGATTTTTAACTTGTTTTTGTAAATTTGAGAGTGTAGTAACTTTCAAATTATAACTTTTATGGGAAAAGGAGACAAGAAAACCAAAAGAGGAAAAATTTGGCGTGGCTCATTCGGAGTAAGAAGGCCAAAGGATAAAAATTCCGGAAGCACTGAATCCTCAAACAATTAAACTAAATCTTATTGATAAGGTAGCCGGTGCGGCTGCCTTTTTATTTACACTCTTATGGAAAAGCAATATTTAGATACCCTGTACCTTGCCGGAATAGCATTACCCACTAAAACAACAAATGCCAATGGACAGTCGGGAAAAGATTGCGGTAGCCTGTGGCAACAATTTGAACAAGGCGAATATTTTATAAAAGTACCTGAAAAGCTTGATGATAAGCTGTATGCAGTATATTTTGATTATGAAGGCGACCATACTCAACAATTTTCATACTTTATAGGTTGCAGGGTGGCACCGGGTGCTGTTGTGCCTGAAGGCATGGAAAGCATTGTTATACCACCTGCCGATTATATTAAATTTACAGCTAAAGGTAAAATGCCTGACTGTATTGCTAATACGTGGCAGGATATATGGCAAAAGGATTTTGCCCGCGCTTATAAAGCCGATATTGAAGTGTATGATGAGCGTAGCCACGACTGGCAGGATGCCGAAGTAGATATATACGTATCCGTGCAGGCAGATTTTAAATAATCGTTTTTTATTTATTCGTACAAATAAATATATTTGCACACCCAAAATAAAAAGTTCGGGATGTAGCGCAGCCTGGTAGCGTACTAGCATGGGGTGCTAGGGGTCGCTGGTTCGAATCCAGTCTTCCCGACAAATTATACAAAAACCACTTGAGCAATCAGGTGGTTTTTTTATCCAGTAATATTTCTAAACATATAATCTTACTTCTGGAATGTATATTAGTTTTCTTATTTATAAATTGCTTGCGAGTAAAAACTTTTAAAATCTATTGGTTATCAACGAAAAGAATTAAATTAGGTGATGTTTTTGAAATCAACACACCAAAAGGAAAGGCATATCTGCATTACATTCATAAACATGAAATATTGGGTGCTTTGATAAGAGTTTTATCCGGATTATATGCTAACCGACCTGTTGATTTTGATATGTTGGTTAGCTCTAAAGAAAGATACATGATATTCTTTCCGCTATCAGCAGCGAATAATCGAAATATTGTAGAGTGGGTATCTTCTTACCCTGTAAACAATTTTGACATGCCAAGATTTATGAGAAACTCTCACATAATAAGAGGTGAGTTTTTAGGCTGGCATATTGTTGATACAGAAACATTGCATAGAAAACTGGTTAAAAATCTTACTACAGAACAAAAGAAATTATCGCCTTATGGAATTTGGAATGATACTCTTTTGATTGAAAGATTAGTTGATAATTGGAGTTTAGAGAAGTGGAGCTAATTGTTTAGTTAATGGGTAGTAGCATTTTAAGTATAATAACCTAAACCCTGTTTTCAGAATAATCTACAATGCTTTTGTAAAAATCAATAAGGGCTAAAAGTGCGCCTTTTTTATCAGAAAATGCTACATTAAAATCGGTTATAAGCATTTTCATGCCACTATCTGTTAACGAAGTGCGAATCTTCGGTTCAAACAAATTATTCCTCGCAATCAACTCTAAACTTGTAGAGAAAAACAACTCTTCAATAAATCTTTTAAAAACTAGATTATTACATTCTACTTTTAGAATATTCGCTTTACGGTAAAGCAACCTGTAATACTGGCTCCTGTTGGTCACTAAAAACTGCGGAATAACTTCCGTGTTTTTAATCTCCATTTCTATTTTTGCCATATTATGGTTCCCTAATTCATAGTTTATAGTAATTGTATTGCCTTTATAATCCAGCTTTAACCGATAATAGGTCACAAACACTTTTGAACCCCTGAATCCATTAAACATAGCTTCTGTAAAATCAAACTCTCCTTTTTCCTGTTCTGCAACTGCGGCAAGAATTTCTCTCATCTGCTATATTATTTTGGTAAATATAGAATATTCTGTAATACATACGGTAGCCTGGTGCAAAGCCGGATATTTAATGCTTTATTAAACTACTGTCATATCTGTAATGCGTTTAGTAACTTGTATGAGATAAAATAAATACTCATGAACAAGATATTTTTTGACAGTTGGGAAAGTATAGTACGCACTGTTATTATTACTGTATTAGCCTACATAACCCTCATAATCATGCTCCGCACCTCCGGTAAGCGGACACTCTCTAAAATGAATGCCTTTGATTTTATTATCACAATCGCATTAGGTTCGGCTTTTGCTACGGTAACGCTGAATAAAGATGTAGCCCTTGCAGACGGCGTACTGGTTTTTTTGCTCTTTATAGGGCTGCAATATAGTATTACATGGCTTTCGGTGCGCTACAAACCTGTAAAAAAACTAATTACCAGCAGGCCGTCATTACTGCTTTATAAGGGCGAAGTGTTTAACGATGTGCTGAAAGAACAACGCATTACTATAGAAGAAGTATATGTAGCTGCACGTAAAAAAGGCATAGGCACCCTTTCAGATATCGATGCTATGATACTGGAAACCGCCGGCGAAATAACCGTTATATCTAAACTAAAGGATGACGACAGCCAGACACTGCAAAACGTGGCTAAAAAATGATTAAAACGCGATGCTGCTAACCTCTGTTATAGCTGTAATGTCAGATGCGTTAAGGCTGTATCGGTAAACACCTTCATTACCTATTGCAAATAGTGTATCATCTTTAATTATAACATCAAAGCAATAACGGTTTATGCTGGTAACAAGAGTCGGGGCTTCGGGGTCTGTTACATCAAAAACTTTTATTTCATCATCACAAACAAACAGATAGTTATTATATAGGCCAATACCTTTTGGTTCAGTAAGGTTACGCCTGTGTACCAGTAACGGATTTTCCCTGTCGGCAATGTCATATATTTCGAGCGCATTAATATTGTTGCCACACCATGTGGTAGAGTGTAATGTTACAAATGCATGCGTTTCGGTAGCTATAACAGGGTCGCAGGCTGTAAAATGCTGCACAGCCGAAAGCTCCTCGGGGGTTTCAGGGTCTTCTATTGAATAAATAAACATTCCGTTTGTAGAGCCTATATAAAGGAAATCTCCCTGGATGGATAAAGTTTCTATATCAAAACCAACATTTATAGTGTTTACTTTTACAGGCTCGGTTTCATTAAGCAGCGAAAATACATTAAGGTTAGAATGATCTACAGCATACAGGTAATTCCCTTTAAGTACAAAAACAGCAAGAGAGCCTCCGGTACCGTCAGCATTCGCAGCAGTATCACTGTCAGAAGAACAGCCGCTTAAAAACATAATAAGCAGGGCAGGCAACAATAGTATATATTTTTTCATGATTCGTTTGTTATTTAAGTTGCCAGTCA
Source organism: Flavobacterium sp. (assembly GCF_024305175.1). Classification (GTDB taxonomy): domain Bacteria; phylum Bacteroidota; class Bacteroidia; order Flavobacteriales; family Flavobacteriaceae; genus Flavobacterium. Next base: position 27,902 of record NZ_JAMWYY010000013.1, on the reverse strand, counting down.
ATTATTATCTCATCATTATTTAAACCTGCATAGCTGGCATCGGGAGCCTCTTTTTGAGGAAAAACGTTACGGTTGCGTTTGGTAACCTGTATAGTGTTGGTGTCCGGGTTATATTGCAATGTAAGAAGGTCAACCGCCTGGTTAATGTAAATGGTATTATTACGCACGGCAAGGTCGGTAGCGCCGGGCGTATTAATAAATGCTACGGGTACTGGGTTTTGCTGATTGGAGTAGTTATACACATGAAATCCTGAATTTTTATCATTGATAAACATCAGGTTATCCTTAATGTAAATTTTTCCGGCTTTTTCAACAGCATGTGGTGGTAAAACCTGTACTGCACTTTCCAGTTCGGCACGGGTTATTATAACAGCTTCATAATTATTCATAGGGGGAATTTCGTCATCCACGCAATACCAGCAACAACCTGTAAGCATAAAAAGCTGCAGGCTGTACAACACAAGTGTAATTTTTTTCATAGTGTGTTTTCCAATAAGATGCAGATAATGAGAAAGGTTGCGCTACATAAAATTAAATTTACCTTATCAGTGAAAAATGCGCTTTAAATTCTTTCTTACTGCCGTTGGAAGATGTGTAAAACAACTTAAACCAGTAATCGGTAGCGGGGAGTACGTTGCCTTCAAGAGTGCCATCCCAACCCGGGGTGCCGCCCGCCACATATCCTACAATTTTACCATATCGGTCAAAAATATAAATGCTGGCATCATCCCTTCCTTTAAGCCCTTCCACAAACCATGTATCGTGCTCGCCATCTCCGTTAGGGCTGAAATAACGTGGGTAATTAAGCGCATACACCTCGGCAATCGTTAAGCCGCAGCCATTTTTATCTCTTACGGTGATAAGGTACTCCCCTTCCCTGATACCTGTAAATACAGGAGAGTCCTGGTAACCACCCATATTAAGCTGGTATTCATAATCGCCCGAGCCGCCTGTTACATTTACTGTAATAGTTTGGCTGTAGCTGAAATCCTCCCCCACTTCTACATCTATCACTGCTCTTGATGATGGTATAACGGTTGCGGTTGCGCTGCCCGTACAGCCCGTTTGCAGGCTTGTAACCTCAACGGTATAGCTGCCGGGTTCTGTAACGGTTATAGAGCCATTAGTTCCTGCAATAGCATCTGAGCCTTTATACCATACAAATGAGTAGTCGGCTGCAGAAAGCCCTGTATTCAGCTCGGCAGTGCCGTATTCGCCTGTTTCTATATCCCTGCAGATAGTACCATTATTTAAAACAGGTTGGGGCGCACCTGTAACCCAAACTGAGAGTTCGGCTGTAGCGGCACATTTATCCGGTTCCTGCACGGTATAATACACAATTACATTACCAGAAGATAAAGCCGTCAGTTCTCCTGTGCTGCTTATGGTAGCCCGGTTTTCATCGCTAACCGACCACGTTCCGTCAACAACTGTAGTGGTAAACTGTGCTATATCATTTTCACAAACCTGTGTTGGTCCCGCTATAGTGCCGGCATCAGAAACTGCGGGGGGCTGATTTACCGTTACCGATACCGACGCTGTACAGCCGTCACCATTACGGACTGTTATCGTATAGGTGCCCGGTACAACATTGGTAAAGAGATTACCCGGTTGAAATGATATGCCATTAATGCTATAGCGGATGTCGGCACCCGCAGGCGACTCTACCCTTATAAAACCTCTGCTGCTTTCGCAATCGGGCTGCTCTACTGTCACAAAAGGTATTGCAGGTACTTCGGGGGCATCATATATGGTTCTTGGTAATGATGTTGCTGTACAGCCAGTACTGTTTTGCACCATAACATTATAGGTCACTCCAGGGGTAAGCCCTGTAAATTCAGGAGATGCCTGAAAGTTCATTCCATCTATGCTATATGTCAGCCCCGCGCCCAATGGAGAAATAACGGTAATTGCGCCGGTAGGGTCTGTGCACGTAGGCTGGGTTGCCGTTATCTGGGGTTGCTGCGGTATAAGCAACGGTGCGTTAACCGCAACAGGAGTTGTTACTGATATGCAACCTGCATTATTTTTAACCGTTATAGTATAAGAACCCTGCGCCAGGCCGGAAAAAGTTGTACCCTGCTGAAAGTTTACACCGTCTATGCTATAGGTTAAACCTGTACCGGTTGGGGCGGTAACCGTAATTGTGCCTGTGGCAGAATTGCAATCAGGCTGTGAAACGAGTACACCGGCAACAGCAGGAGTGCCGGGAGCAGGATTTATAACTATAGATGCTCCTGCAAGACAGCCGTCAGGACTTTTTGCCAATATGGTATAAACACCCGGAACAAGCCCCGTAAACAATGTACTGCTTTGGTAGTTGGTGCCATCTATACTGTAGGTGTAACCAGTGCCAATAGGCGAACCTACGGATATGGTGCCTACTCCTGTAAGGCAATCAGGTTGCGAGGCCGATAGCTGTGGCGATGGCGCAAGCGCCGGAGGCGCATCTATACTGAAGCTGCCCGATGTAGCCGAACAACCGAAATTATTAAGTACGGTTACGGTATAAGTACCTTCTGCAAGTCCTGTAAATACATTACTAACCTGATAGTTAACACCATCTATACTGTATGTAATGCCTGCACCAATAGGACTATTTACCACCAATGTACCCCACGGCATACTGCAATCGGGTTGTGTTGCTGTAACAACAGGTACGGCAGGAACTCCGGGAGCATTGTTTATAACAACAACTGATGTAGCAGTACAGCCATCTGTATTTAAAACAGTAAGTGTATAGTTACCCGCAGCAACTGCTGTAAATACTGTACCTGTTTGATAATTGACACCATCAAGGCTATACGTATATTGAGGGCCAACAGGTGCGTTTACAGTTACCTCTCCTGTAAATACTGTGCAATTGGGCTGGGTAATAGTCCGATTTATAGCAGGCACAGGTGTAGGAGCAATATCAATAGTATATACTGAAGATACCGCAGTACATCCCTGTGCGTTTTTTACTGTTATTGTATAATCTCCTGCTGCAAGTCCTGTAAATACCGTTGAAGGTTGATAGTTAATACCGTTAAGGCTATACGTAAGCCCCGCCCCGGTAGGTGAGTTTACCGTTAGAGTACCTGTAGGAATAGTACAGTCAGGATTTGATACTGTTGCAACAGGAACGGCAGGCGTTGGCGGCTGTACATTTATAATGGCCGTGGTAGTTGCGTTACAGCCATCTGTATTAGTTACTGTTACTGTATAATTACCGGGAGCAATATTATTGAACACGGGCGAAGCCTGAAAGTCTGTACCATTAGTACTATAGGTATAGGCTGCCCCTAACGGAGCAGTAACGGTAATTGTTCCGTCAGCAACTGTACAGGTAGGTTGTGCAACACTAATTGTTGGTGTTGCCGGTACTACAGGTGCTGCATTTACAGTAACTCCATTTAGTACAGAGCTGCACCCAAACTGGTTTAAAACCGTAACCGAATAAGTTCCTGCCACAAGCCCGCTAAACATTGCTGCGGACTGAAAATCGGTTCCGTTTATGCTATAGCTGTAACCTGTGCCTGTAGGGCTGTTTATTGTTATAGTACCTGTGGCAATGCTGCAATTGGGTTGTGAAACAGTTACATCAGCCTGTGCCGGCAGTTCATAAACCGTAAAAGGAACCTGTGTAATCCCTGCACCTGTACACTCATTGGCCGCTACCGCATAGGTTACTGTATAGTCACCGGGCATACTCGAAGCGGGGTCTATCTCCCCTGTAGCTGCATTTATATCAAGGCCCGGTTCAGCGCTAAAGATACCACCACCTGTAAAGCCTTCGTCTGTTTCAGGTAGTATGGCAGTGCTGCCTGCACATGCAGCCACGGGCAGTGTAAATCCGGTTACGGCATCACCAGGAGGGTTTACTGTTACGGTTATAGCAGTTGCTACACTTTCGCAGCCATTAGGCGCTATCTGGCTAACATAATAAGTAAATGTTCCTGTAACAGCCGTACTGGGCACGGGGGGCGCACCCGTAAACCAGTTAATTGTATTTCCAGGAGAGGCAGTTGCCGTTAGCTCAGTCGCTGTTTCTCCCTGGCAGTAGGTAACGTCCTGTACAACCGGTGGCTGAACCTCATCTCCTGTAAAAGATATTTCTAATGTACTGGTGCAATATTGAGTAACCCAGTCAAAATAATACATTCCTGCCGCAGAAAAACCTGATATGGTAGTATTACCCGAAGATGCATTCGCTATTATTACTTCGGAAGGATTAGATGCATGAGGCACCCACGTACCTGTACCTGCCGCATTTACATTTGCTATTAAATCACCGCAATTCATACTGTAAGGATTGGGCGATAATATGCCGTTATTGGCGGTAAAAGTAATAGCATCGAGGTAATTGCCCACACTGGCCCCACCTACACTTGAAACCGACTGGAATATAAAACGCGTTATGGTTTGCCCGGCAGGAACATTATAAGTACCGGTATTATAGCTCCACGCAGTGTTACCTGTAGATACAGGCGAACCCACAGGCGTATATGGCCCGCCGGGAGGACCCGCCAATAGCTGGCAGGTATCTGTACCCTGACGCCCCCGATGGGCAAAACCATAGGTAAAAGTTGTAACCTCAGGCGTTTGATAATCCTGGTATACTCCGGAAACGAGGTTAGCATTAAGCTCTATAAACTGTATGCCGCTGTAGGCAGGGACATTTTCATAATTTGGCACAGGCCAGTACTCCATCATCTGGTCGCTGGCAGTTGTGCGCCACCCCTGTACCACGTTATGATTCAGGAAAATTGGGTATATGGTAGCTGTAGGCGCAGGCGACTCAAAATCAAAATTTATTGTGGTGATAACACAGTCGCTCTGGTTGTTGCCTGATGGTGGCGGTGGCGTAGTTACGCATACATTAAAAGTAGTTGCCGTTAAAGACGGGTTTGCAGCGTTAAAATAAAGCCTGAGCTTATAGGTATTGCCTACCGTTAAAGAAGTTGCTAAGATGACATTGTTTATACTGCAATACATCTGGGTTAATGTACCGCAATCTGTACCCTGATATAAAACCATGGCAACAGGCTGCGGAGTACCAGTAAAATTTGATAATGCTATAGTATGCGATGTAGCGGTTGCTGTAAACTGGTACCATATATCACCTGTTGTGGCAGGTGTACAGGTATTGCCTTCCGGAGATACTGTTGCAGCCGAAAATGATGCTACAGATGTTGCCGTGCATGCATTACCTGAATTAACAGTAAGTGTTGTTGCATTAGCACAATTGTCATTAACAGGAGCAAATGCATTGTTGGCTTTCGCAGATAGATTTATAACAAATAAGGTAAAAAACAGAAAGAGTATAGCTTTTTTCATTGGTTATGCAGGTTTAGCAACTAAAATTATGTTAAAAACATACACAAATCAAAATACCCTACCTTAAATTCACAAATAATGTTCTTAAAGTTATAGTTTCACTTCAATAAATAAGAAACCCCCTGCTTTTGGCAGGGGGCATCTTTTATAAGTATCCGTTTCTTTATCTTAGAAAACTATCTTTTTGCTTACAGTACCTTTTTCTGTCGCAACATTAACTATCAGAACCTGTTGTGCTGCCTGAAGGTTCTTAATTACCGTAGCAGTTGCATTAACATTATTACCGGTATATATAACCCTTCCGTTAATGTCATATACTGTTACAGTTTCTATAGTAGTTTTACCTGCCTCTATTGTAATATCACCATTGTTTTGGTAAACCACTACAGCATCAGCATTAAATACAGGTGTATCATTGCCTAAAAATGCCTGATTGTACACTATAAGGAAGCGTTCATCAAACTGTCCTCCTTCTGTAGTAAAGCTGTAATCAGTTTCCTGAAGGTTAGTCGATACATCGGCAACCTTGTCAATAAGGTAAATATTCTGCCCTGTAGTAAATAAACCATCGGCATGGTCAAGGCTTATGGTATAGCTACCCGGCTGTGAAGCCCTGAAGCCAACATTTACAACGTCATCCGACTGGAATGCCGGCCTTGCCTGTATAGCAAGTGTCTTTTCTTCGGCAGTAGAATACAGGTTTACAGCCCCGTCACCCATAAGGGCAGTACCGTCCCAACCATAATCTATACCAAGTGTTTTACCCTCTTTATATACAACTGCCATCTGGCTGAACTCGCTGTTATTGCCTGTCATGTTTATCCAGTAGCGCGATGCCTGCTGTGTTTCATCCTGAGCCGTCCTGAAAAACTGTCCGTTGTTAACCGGCCTCCTCATAGCATTGTTAAAGGTAAGGTTGCCTCCTTCCGCTTTTACAAAAAAGCCCTGTCCCGGATTGATAACCCATTGTGATGAATTATCAGGGTTAGAGAACACGCCATCGCCTGTATCTCCGCCTGCTGCCGTATTAGCGGTATAACCGCCAAGTGTTATTGTAGCATAGGTTGGTGAACTTGCCGAAGTATCGTTACGCTTCCTGAAGAAATAAAGTGCTGAACCATCTTCTATAACTCCTGCATTTTCTGTAAGGAAAGCACTTATGTTTATTGGCGACGGGTAAGGGTTACCCACCATGTTAAAGCCGTTTGCAGTATTTTGCATTGGCACGGTTACTTCTCCATTGTTTGGCGTACCTTCAAAAGTACCTGTCCATTGCTGGCCTGCAACGCCTTCGGCATAGGCAACCCAGTTGTTAGGCGTGCGTATCAGGTAACCGTAACCCGGTGTAAAGTCGTTAGCTACAGGGTCTATACCTGTATAGATATCAAGCGCTTCGCTGTAGCTGTAAAAACGGGTAGGAACAGTGTTAGGCGAAAACAGCTTAAGGTTTTGCCCTGCTACAGGAGCCGACCATATTGTATAATCGAGCCTGTATAGCGGCGAGCTTGATTTAAGCACGTGTATTTCTCCGGTGTTAACAGCATTATCATTTATCTGTATAAGGTTCGCGTTGTTTTCTACTATAAAGTCTTCCGGTTCGGCATTATTAATAACCTCATTGGTAACTAAAATGTTGTCACCCGAAGCTATAACCATACTACCACCTTCGTTAACTGTAAGTACCGATGCGCTGAAAGTACCTTCTGTACCTGTATCATACAGCCCTTCTATAATGGCATCATCTACAGATGTTGGCACAACTCCCGCTGTCCATGCAGTACCGTTCCATACATTTATAAGGCCTGTTTCAGCTTCTATAGTGTTTGAGTTAGCTGAGGTTTGCGCAGCAAGCACCGCCCTAACCCTATAGTAGTAAGTAGTGCTTGGTTCCAGCCCGGTAACATCTAATGAAGTGGCAGAACCCGCATCAGCATTATTATATCCTTCAACATAAGAGGTCGTAAGCACAGGGCCTGTAGTAAAGCTAAGGTTATCTATAGCAATCCTTTCACCACCATCACTCTCAATCCTGATTTTATAACTGCCTGTAATACCTGTAATGCTGTTGTTGCTATATTGTACAATGTTTTGTGCAACAACAAGAGTTCCAAGTGTCGTTACATCCGAAAAATCAGAACCTGTAAGTATTTTAACTGTTAATGTTGCTGAGTCTGACCCTGAACCAAATTTACGTTGCGCATTAAATGAAAGGCTTGTAAGCCCATTTTGCAGTTCAGATGATAATAGATAATGTGTAGCTGACTCATTAAGTGTTATAGCTCTTCCTGTTATGGTTTGGTCGGTACGGGCAGATGTAGCAAGCCATTCAACACCGTTTACACCTGTCCAGTTTCTTGGTGCATAACTACCTACATTTGCAGGTATATTTTCAAAGTCTTCTGTAGTAGTTTGTGCCGGGCCATAAGTTCCAAACTCTTCCAGTGTACTTACATCTACTCTGTAAGTTGCACCTTCGCCACTAATAGCTTCCCAGTTTGCAGTAAAACCTGTTGTACTTATATCGGTTGCTTCTGTAGCAACAGGCACTTCAAGTGGGGGTAATATTTCTTTAACAGCTACATCATCTATATACCACTCATCACCATTATTTTGCGCCATTACAAAAGCAATATATACCGTTTGTCCTTTATAAGCAGTTATATCTATTGTCCTTTTAAAGAATTCTCCAACAGAAAGGTTAGCTTCTGTATAACTCGCAATATTGGTATAAGATGCAGGGTTTGAAGGCGTTGATGTTGCTATCTTAACATAATACTCATTTAAATAATCTGTAGTATAAACTTGTTGCTCAAAGAAACTTAATTCTATTGAACCATCTGTATCCGGTAAAATAAGTCCCGGAGTTACAAGCCAGTCTTCCGATTTTTGTCCTGTAGTAACAGTTTCGTACCCTATATGTGCAGAACCTGTAGAAAAATTGTTAGCAGCAGATGTACTGTGTTCCCAGTTCTCTGACGTGCCAAGCCCGTTTGTACCTATAAATGAAGTCCAGCATAGCGGAGGGAAAGAAGTATCTTCAAACCCTTCTGTTAGCGGTAGCGCAATAGGGTCGCATGGCGTATCAAATGTTATCTGACTGCCATATACTACAGTACCGGCTGTGTTTCTTGCAAATGCTCTTGCATAATAGCGTGTACCGCTTGAAAGCCCTGAAGCGTTAACCGTGAAACTGCCTAAGCCTGCACCTGAAGCATTTAACTGTGTTACGCCACTGCCACTTATGGCGGGGTTGGTTGTTGTGGCATAAACAACACCTTTAAGGTCTGTTGTTAAACACCCTTCTACCGTAACATTACCTCCCAATATAGCTTCGGTAGTGGTAACTCCCGTAGCAGCTGCGGTTGTAACAGTAGCTGATGTATTAACACCGGCAGCGGTTACAGTTTTATTTAAAGATGCCGAACCTCCCGATACATTTATATTTCCGTATGATTGTACGGCTGTAGGCGTAAACTTTACAAATATGGTTTTTGGCAATTCCGACTGTGGGAATGTTAATGTTGATGTATAAGTACCCTCAGAAGATGAAGAGTATGTATATGCTGATGCTGCTGCAACAGTAATATCGCCGGGTTTAAGGTTACTGCCCGTAACTACAAAGCTAAATGCTGAAGATGTGGTATTGATACATTGGTTACCAATGGCAAGCGTACCAGATGATGATAACGTTTCGGCAACAGCGGTTATGGTTATATTACCCGTTGTAAGTACCGAACCTGTTGTTACGGCTGCAGAAGCTACAGTAACATTAAAGTTAGTAACGTTACTGTCAAAATCTGTATTGTTATAGGCAAAAGTAAGCGTTGCCTGTGTATCGGAGTTACGTACTACCGAAGCTACAGAAACACCCGAAGGCGCATTGTTTAATGTAAAATTGCCTGTTGTTAATGAGGCAGCATAAATACTGTTCGATAATGTAACTGTTGCAGTTGCACCGTTAAGGTTAGCTTCTGTAAGTGCGGGACTTGCCGCGAGTGTTGCAGAAGGAACAACGCCGGTACCCGAAACCGCAACCGACTGGCTTGCCGTGCCGGATGATAATGTAACGTTGCCCGACTTGGCTCCTGCACTTTGTGGCGTGAAACGCACATATACAGGGACATTTGTTATAGTGCCCGAACCATAGCTTACAGACACCGATGAAGCATAGCCTGAAGATTCGCTTAAACTAACCTGAAAGTTAGTGTTAGGGGCTGCTACAGTAACGTTAGAGGTAAGGTTACTGCCCGATACTGTAAACGGGCTACCCGCACTGTTAGAACCTACAAGCACATTACCGAAGTTAGATGTAAAAGCTGTTGTGTTTGTTGTTAATGTTGGAGTCGGCCCTGTAGAAGCCATTTTATACAATGTCAATTTTTGTTGACTTGTAGTATAGCAAGCAAATCGAGGAGAACCTAAATTATATTGTAAAACTCGCGTGTTAACCCCTAAATTTGTAAATACAAATAAATTTGATACATATGTAATATTCCATCTTTGATTATTTGAAGATACATTATCAACGATTTGTACATTGTTACTACTACCAGTATATGATATATATTTTGTAATACCTTCATTATAAACTGAATAACCAGAACCATTGGTTTCAATTTTCCATACTATAGAAGCGTTCGGATTAGTTATTGTCGTACCACCAACTGGGGATATGGAGGTTTGATCTAAATATGTATTACTCACATAAGAATTATTCATTGCTTGTGAAGATCCATAAGCAATTACATAGTAACCATCAGTTAAATCTGCAATAGAATTAATTTTTGTAAAAGTACCAGTACCGCTATACTGCGCCCAAGCACTTACTCCCGTGCCAAACAATAGCGCTGTGAGTAAAATTTTTGTTAAGTGAAATTGTAAATGTTTCAGCATATACTAAATAATTAAAAAGTAACTAAAAAGGTATTGTTATGATTTGGCAAAGATATCTATAATTTTGTTACGTTAAATCTAAAATCATTCTATATTTATCAGATATACATTAAGTTAAGGTTAAACAAAATGCTTTAATCCCTGTATTCAGGTAACATTTAATTAAACTTTAGGTAACAAAATAGTAATCAAACATCAAATAAAGAACATGTTTTATCAATGCATTTCAATCGTATACAAATAAAAAACCCTCCCCTCTTATTCAGAGAGAAGGGAAGCCATTAAACCACACCTTACCTTAATTTAAATGGCTTTTTGCTTTTGGGAAACATTTTTCTTTACCATATCAACACCCATATTTACGCAGGATTTTAAAACAGGGTTTTACTGAAAATGTTAAATTATAAACTGAAATTATTCTAATATGTTATAAAGTGGCAACTAAAGTCTGCATTGTATAATATATAATTTTGTATGTCACAATTTTTTATATATTTGAACTGCTAACATTTAAAAATTAAACAAATATGAAAAAGATTATTACTCTTTTTGCTATAGTATTAGCGATGGGCTACACTGCCAATGCCCAGCAAAAAAAAGCTGTGGCTCCTGTTGCGGCAACCCAGAACCAGCAAAATAATGATGATGCCACTACAAAAGCAGCAGCAGATATTGCGGCACTGGATGAACTTGTACAATTAACGCCTGCCCAAAAAGCAGAATTAACCAGACTGTTTGTGCAAAAGCACAAGTATTTGGCGACACCTAATTTTAGCCAGGATCGTAAAGATATCCTTGCAGACCAAATAGATATGAAGATTAAGTCTACCTTAACTCCTGAACAATTAACAAAACTGGAGAAAAACCCTAAGTTGATCACAAAACTTACCCATTAATAAATAGTGTAACAGCATAAAAAAAGCTCCCTTTGGGAGCTTTTTTTATTTTAGGTTATTGGCGACTTTGCCTACTGCCTGTATGGTAAAATCAAGATCGTCATAGGTTAGCGCATCGGTAATAAACCACGTTTCGTATGCCGACGGTGCAATGTAAACGCCTTCCTGTAAAAGCCCGTGGAAGAACTTTTTAAACGTTTCGTTATCGCCATTAGCCGCCGAAGCAAAATCGGTAACCGGGCGTTCATCAAAATGCACTGATATCATAGAGCCTTTACGGTTTACGGTATAAGTGATACCTGCTGCATCCAGTTTTTCCCTCATCCCTTTTTCAAGATAAGCCGTTTTCTCGTCGAGCCTTTTGTAAACATCGCTGTCGCTGTTAAGCGCTTTCAGCATTTCAAGCCCCGCAGCCATAGCCAGCGGGTTGCCCGACAGCGTTCCTGCCTGGTAAACCGGCCCTGCGGGTGCAAGGTGGTTCATAATCGCTTCGGGCCCGGCAAACGCCCCTACAGGAAGCCCCCCGCCAATAACTTTACCAAAAGTGACAAGATCGGCTTTTACGTTATACAGCTCCTGCGCTCCGCCCTTAGCCAAACGGAAGCCTGTCATTACCTCATCAAAAATAAGCAGTGCGCCGTTTTGGTCGCAAAGCTCCCTTAGCCCCTGCAAAAAGCCGTCGGCCGGTGGTATGCAGCCCATATTGCCCGCAACGGGCTCTATTATAATTGCCGCTATGCTATCGGGGTTTGCGGTAAATAATGCTGCAACGTTATCCAAATCGTTATAAGTAGCCAGCAGTGTATCTTTAGCCGTACCCTGCGTAACGCCCGGGCTGTTTGGCGTACCGAATGTTACCGCCCCACTGCCCGCCTGTATCAGGAAAGAGTCAGAATGGCCGTGGTAACAACCTGCAAACTTTATAATTTTATCGCGCTTAGTGTAACCGCGTGCAAGGCGAATAGCGCTCATGCAGGCTTCGGTACCACTGTTCACATAACGAATTTTATCTATATTCGGCACCATGCTTACGGCAAGGGCCGCTATTTCGGTTTCGAGCGCGGTAGGCATCCCGAAAGAGGTTCCCTTTTTAGCCCTTTCAATCACCGCATTTATAACAGGCTCATAGGCATGGCCCAGTATCATTGGCCCCCACGAGTTAATATAATCTATCAGGCGGTTGCCGTCTTCATCATACAAATATGCGCCTTTGGCTTCTTTTACAAATATAGGAGTGCCCCCTACTGCCTTAAAGGCACGCACAGGAGAGTTTACACCGCCGGGTATTACCTTTGCTGCTTCGGCAAAGAGGCGGCTGCTTCTTTCGTATAACATTAGTATTGGTGTTTATTTTACTTTTAGTACCTGCCCTATAGATATGGTATTGCCCGAAAGGCTGTTAAGCCTCATAAGCTCATCTACAGTAACATTATATCGTTTTGATATGGAGTATAGTGTGTCGCCCTGCTCTACTTTGTGCATGCCCGCCGCAAGCGGTGCATCTGCAATTACAGGCTTGATTTCTTTCTGCCTTGGCACATAAGTACCGCCTAAAACTTCTGCATCATATCTCGCTAACTCATAACGCTCTATAAGCCCTATAAGCTTATCAGGATATTTAGGGTCGGTTGCATAGCCTGCTGCCTTTAGCCCATGTGCCCAGGCCTCATAGTCATCTTTATCAAGTTTAAACAAGGCGGCATAACGGCTGCGCGAGGTTAGAAACAAAGAGTGGTCGTTATACGATTCGGCCGGGTCTTTATATTTGCGGAAGCACTCGCCTTTGGCATCATCATCATGGTAAACCGATTCGCCTTCCCAACCGGTGTGGCACTTAATGCCAAAGTGGTTATTGGCGTTAACGCAAAGCGTGCCCCTGCCCGCCCCCGACTCTAATATGCCCTGCGCCAGTGTAATGCTGGCAGGCACCCCGTGATTGCGCATGTTGGCTTTGGCAACATCTTTATAATCCAGTATATATTGTTTTACGATATCGGCATAAACAACCGTTTTAGAGGTAGATTCTAGTGTTTCGGTATCCCTATTGTTGTTCCTGTTGGTATTGGCAACGCGTGTTTCTTTTTTAGGAGCCTTCGGTTTGCGGGTTGTGGTGGTGCGTGCAGTACTCTTGCCACTTTTACGGCTTGTGTATGATGTACCGCAGCTTACCAGCAAACTTAAAACAACAAGGGTTAAAATCTTTTTCATCATGCTATCTCATATTTTAATTAGGGACAGTTTTTTTCTTTTCAGCTCCCGGTTCATACCTTCAATGCCCTGCAACCCGCCGGTATGTATCATCAGTATGCGCGAATTTTCAGGAAAACAGCCTTTCCCTGCCATGTCTATAACGCCAAAAACCATCTTTGCCGTATAAACAGGATCCAGCGGAATGCCTGTTTTTTCATAAAAGCTGTTCATAAACGCAACCAGTTCTTCGGTTACTTTACCATACCCGCCAAAATGATAGTTGTTTACCAGCTTCCAGTTGCCCTGTCCGGCAAATTTAGTAATATCATCTAACAATGCCTCATTTTTAAGCACCGGAAAACCTAAAACCTGTTGCCCCCCACCAGCCGATTTTATTATTCCCGACACAGTGCCGCCCGTACCAACCGCACAGCAAATGTGAGTAAATGCAGAATCTTCTCCTCTTAAAATCTCTTCACACCCTTTAATGGCGAGTGCATTGGTGCCGCCTTCAGGTAAGAGGTAAAACTCCCCGAATTCCCTTTGCAGGTGCGCTATAAATTCAGGAGTATGTTTTTCACGATAAGCCTCACGCGAAATAAAATGCAGCTTCATGCCGCAGTCTGCCGCAAATTTAAGGGTAGGGTTATGCATGGCTTTATCCTGTAGCTCATCGCCCCTTATTATACCAATGATATTAAGCCCATACTTTTTACCTGCAGCGGCTGCAGCGGCAATATGATTAGAATAAGCGCCGCCAAAGGTCAGCAGTGTGCTGCTGCCCTGGTTTATGGCCTCTGCAATATTATATTTAAGTTTCCTGTATTTGTTACCCGAAATATGGGGGTGCAAAAGGTCTTCCCGCTTTATGGTAAGGGATATTTTATTGTGAAAGCTAAGTGGTATTAGCTGGTTCATATTATGGTATTTCACTACAAAAATAATAATAAAAATTTGCTAAACCTGCCTTAACAGGATAATCTCTCGTCCTAAAAAAGGTTGACCAACATATAAAAAGACAATTTTTTTGATATCGAGAAAAACTATACTACAAACCCGATTTTGTATAATTCAATTAAGAAACTACAAATTAACTTTACATCATTATTAACATTAAACCTAAAAGATGAAAAAGGTAGTTTTAATCACGGGTGCTTCGTCTGGCATAGGGAAAGAGACAGCTAAGCTATTTGCGCAAAACGGATTTCAAGTAATTGCAGTTGCAAGAAACTTGGAAAAAATGAAAGACCCTAGATTGTTAGATTGTTCTGTCTTTTCAATGGATGTAACTAATGAAGAAAGTATTCAAAACGCATTTAAACAAATCTATTCGAAATTCAATCAAATTGATATTCTCATTAATAATGCAGGATATTCTCAAAACGGCTTTATAGAAGAGTTAACTTTATCTCAACTCAAATATCAATTTGATGTAAATGTATTTGGTTTAGTGAGGGTTACTCAAATGGTTTTACCCAAAATGAGGGAGGCAAACAGTGGGCACATCATAAACGTTGGTTCGGTAGGTGGCGATTTCACCACTGCCGGTGCGGGAGCTTACCACGCAAGTAAATATGCGGTGGAAAGTTTTAGCGATGCCATGCGTCAAGAACTAAGTGGTTTTGGAATCAAGGTTTCTTTAATTAAGCCAGGTGGTGTTGAAACTGCGTTTGTAGATAATTCCGCATATCCGAACGCCATTGCCGGAAATCCTTATGCACGTATGAGGGCTAACTTTCAGGACATGATGCAAAACATTCTGAAGGCTAAAAACAGTTCTTTTCCAATATTGAAACCGATTGAAGTAGGAAATGTGATTTTAGATGCAGCAAAATCAAATAATCCAAAAACAAGAATAAGAGTTGGAAGAACTGCAAAAACGATGCCTTTGATTAAACGATTTATGAGCGACAAGGCATTTGATAAAATGATTATGAACCAACTTGGGCTTTTAAAATAATGGACAATTTTTTGAGAATAAAATCAATAAGTCAGTTACACAAGATGATAGGTTATGAAAAGCCTAAACATCCTTTAATTACTATAATCGACTATTCGAAAGTTGAGACAAATCCTGCACATTATAATGCTAAAATCGTTACTGACTTTTACATTATTAGTCTCAAAACCCCATCACCAAAGTCTCTACGATACGGAAGACAGTATTATGACTTTGAGGAGGGAACAATGATGTTTATGGCTCCCGACCAGGTTTTCTCAGTTAGTGAACTTAATGAACAGATAAAATATGAAGGTTGGGGTATTTATTTTCACCCAGACCTGATTATTAACTCTTCTCTTGGAAAGCGAATTAAAGAGTTCCAATTTTTCTCTTACGCTGTGAGTGAAGCCCTGCATTTATCAGAAGAAGAGAAAAACACGCTTACTTCAATAGCAGGAAACATTCAAAAAGAATATAACGGAAACATAGACAAGTACAGTCAAGGTGTTATCATTACTGCAATTGAACAACTTCTAAACTATTCTCAAAGGTTTTATGGGCGACAATTTATTACAAGACAGAAACTTAATAGCGACTTGCTTTCAACTTTTGAGAAATTAGTTTTTGACTACTTTAACTCAAGCGACATCGCAAAAAAAGGCTTGCCATCAGTTGACTATTTTTCGAATAAATTAAATCTATCTACAAGCTACCTCGCAGACCTCTTAAAAAAAGAGACAGGTAAAACGACTAAAGAGTTTTTACAAATTCAAATAATTGAAAAAGCTAAAAATAAATTACTCAACTCAACAGACACTGTAAACGAAATTGCATATAGCTTAGGATTTGAGTATCCGCAATACTTTTACAGACTTTTTAAAACTAAAACTGGAATGACACCAGTCGAATATAGACAAATTAATTAACAGGTGAAAACGGCGTATAACAGCAACTACGAGCAATTAACAAATTTTGAATTACAGGGAACTTTTGTTTTCATAACTTCGTTTTGAGTAGCGAAGAATACTCGGTTCAAAACTCGGCAACTTGGAGTAAGCAGCGAAACATTAACAGAAATATTAAACTCTCTTGAATACTAAATCCGTATTTTAACATATAACAACCTTTTTGTACCTTTGTTATGACAAAACCGAACGGATATGAGCGTTGAGCAATTTGAAAGCAGCCCTTTTGAAGTACAGATTTCCTTTCACGTGGTGATGGAAAAGCTGGAAGAGATTGCTGCGAGCGATATTGACTACCGTTCTGATTATGCAAAAGCCCTGCTAAGGCATACAGACCCTTACCCTGAACTGCGTGAAGGACTTGCCGATTATTCGCAGCTCGAAAAGCACAGGCAGCTTATTAAGAACCTGTTGGCCGACCTTTTTCCTACCGCGCTGACAAATAACGAAATAAAAGCAGCCACGATACCTTTTTATAATATTGTATTTAACTATACCGAAAGGTTTGGTAAAATATTACACGAAGCGGGTACCGATTTTGATATGAGCATCCGTAACTTTAACGGGCACCAGTTTTATGTTATGTGCTGCTGCCTGATACTTAATTACCATTACGGTTACCATTTCGATTTCAGCAGGCCATTTTTTTACGATATCCCTGATGCCGATGGCATTATAAGGCATTACCGCATTATGTATAATGCCGATTTTATTGATATAACCCCCACAGATAAAGCTGTTGATATTACCGAGGAAGATGCCAAACTGCTCATGGACAGTTTTGACAACATCGATTTGTGGAAGGAGAAGTTTCCTGAAAAAAGCTGGGTAATGAAAGGCTTCGGTATTATGTCGTTATTTGATGCCACTACAGAAAGCGCTATATCCAACTTAAAAAGTAACTTATTAAAATCGGAAGATTTTGATGAGATAACCAAATCCAACCTCGAAACCATTTTCAGGTCGATTTATAAAATACCTGACCTGCGTATTGGTTTTACAGAGATAAACTTAGAAGATAACCTGTTTCGCATTGCCCCTTTTGATGATGTAAGCAGCTTTATTTTGCGCGATAAGAGCGAGCTGAACTGTAACTCGGTTTTTTGTGATGAATCGCTTGAAAAAATAATGGAGAACCGGGATTATTTTATAATTTCTGATGTAGAAAACTTTGTTCACAGCAACTGCAGCGAAAGTAAATTTGCAGAGCATCTTTTGTCTCAGAATATTAAAAGCTGCATACTGGCACCCGTTATAAAAAACAACCGCCTTATGGGCATAATAGAGCTTGTATGCTCAAGGCCCGGAGAGCTTAACAGTATTAACGCTAACAAGCTTTCTTACATTCTGCCTTTTTTAACCGATAGTATAGACCGCTATTACAGCGAACTGCAAAACCAGGTTGATGCTATAATACAGAAAGAATATACAGCCATTCACCATAGTGTTTACTGGAAATTCAGGGAAGAGGCGCTGCGCCACATCAATGCAAAACAGGGCGAAAACTTTGCTTATAAAGAGATAATTTTTAAAGAAATTTACCCGCTGTACGGGCAGATAGATGTAAAAGGATCATCGGGCGCCAGGAACGAATCTACCGAGAAAGACCTAATCAGGCAACTGGAAAAGCTGCTGGGCCTGTTCCGGTTTATATTTAAGCGTGAGCCGCTGCCTGTTGTAGAACAACATATTTTTGAGCTGCAAAGCCATGAGGATAAACTGAAAAAGCAGCTAAAGGCCGACTCTGAAGCCGTAATACAGAATTACATACAGGATGAAGTGCACCCTATCCTGCAGCACTTTGATTCTGTTGACCAGGAAATCCATAGCCGCATACATGACTATTTTGCATCGTTAGACCAGAAGGTAAAAATGGTATATGACAGCCGCAAAGATTTTGATGAGGCCATGTCTATAATTAATAAGCACCTTGCGGAGGTTCTGGATAAAAAGCAAGCCGAAGCACAGCAGTTTTACCCACATTACTACGAGCGCTTTAAAACAGATGGTGTAGAGCATAACCTGTATATTGGCGCCTCTATAGCGCCTAAACACCCTTATAGTCCGTTATACCTGCAAAACCTGAGGCTATGGCAGTTACAGGCTATGTGCGAAATGGAAAATGAATATTACAAGTTGCGCCCCGCCCTGCCTTATGACTTAGATGTTACATCGCTCATACTGGTGTTCAGCACACCGATATCCATACGCTTCAGGATGGATGAAAAACGTTTTGATGTTGATGGCACGTATAATGCACGCTATGAGGTGGTAAAGAAAAGGATTGACAAATCTAACATTAAAGGCACCGATAAGCGTATAACAGAAAATGGCAAGATTACCATAGTATATTCGCAAAAACAGGAAGAGGCAGAATACAGGAGGTATATAAAGTTCATGCAGCATAAAAACATGCTGAGCGAAGTTATAGAACATTTTGATGTAGAAGACCTGCAGGGCGTTACAGGGCTTAAAGCACTACGCGTTGCCGTTATTTATGATAACGACAACGGACGCGGACGCACCTACAGCTATGAAGAACTGCTTAAAGAACTGGAGTCGAGATAAAGCTATATTTTACTGAAAGCGTAAACAAAAGCCGCTACCGATACTATAATACCAATCATAAAGATATTGTAGGTAATGCGCAGCAGCTTATACTTGCGGTGCAGTACCACTCCCAAAAAATAGAGGTCTTTTATCATAGAATCATACAGGTATTTCCTGTCTTTCATCATCTCGTTCATTGCCCAGTCATACTCATCAAGCGGCATTTTATAAAAGTTTCCGAAAAAGAGCAGGTTTATTTTGCGGTCATCTATATCCTGCCGTGTAAAAGTTCCTCCCGTTACCTTAGGGCGAGTAGAAAGTATAGCAAAAATTATAGAAACCACACCAAAAAACACCAGTATAAAAGTCGGTATCATAAGGTGGGCATTTGCAGGACTGTCCAGTTTAGGTATCAATGCCGTAAGCGCTACCGATATAATAATGGCATTAACCGATATCATTATGTTTGCCTTGCTGTCGGCTATTTCGCTAAGCCTTGTATGGTTGTTCAACGTGATACGGAACATTGTATCTATACCCCTGTCCGGCCGTGTCAGCTTCTCAAGCTTCTTCTTGTTTATCTTGTCTTTAGATACTTTTTTCTTACCCTGCTCCAACTCATTGATAGCTTCCTGCAACACGGCAATATTACGCTCTTTTACCGGCTGCATGTTCTGTTGCGCATAGTTGGTATAAAAGCGGTGGCGGTGCATCAGCAGGTCACGGTTGGCAACAGCCCATTCAAGGTCTGTAAAAACTTTGCCTTCGGTTAGTTTCCATTCCTCGCGCAGCAATTCGGCAAGCCTGCAATAATTCTTCTCCGCAAAGTGAGAACAGTCGGCATCCCTTATTATACGCTCCGGCAGCGTTTCCGGCCGTGCATCTACTTTTGTAACTCTTATAAGCTGATAAACACGTTCCGCTTTTTCCTCAGGATAACCGTTTTCCAAAAAGAATTTTCCTGCAATATCGCAGCTTCTTTCTTCATGGTTGTCCCGGCCTTCGGCATAGCCTGAATCGTGAAACCACGCGGCAAGCAGTAAGGCTTCGGTATCCTCTTCGCCTGTCCCTTCCTCTTTTGCCATGGTGGCTGTTGTGGTTACTACACGTAAAGTATGGTTAAAATTATGGTATATATAATTGGGAGATAGCTTATCTTTGAATAAGCTGAACACAAAATCCTCGGCTTTTTTTAGTATTGACATCAAGACAAAATTAACTACAACCAATTTATGAAATTATTTTGGGTTACAGCTACAGCCCGTATAAATAAGTATATGCAGCTTTTGGGCATATTGCTGCTGCTGGTTTCATGTGCCACAAACAAGCCGCAATATGGCAGGAACACCGGCCCCGAAGCTAAAAATGACAGCCTTATTACTAACAGTAAAGTAGAACACCGCTTTTACCTGATAGGCGATGCCGGCTATGCAAATGAGCCAAAGGCACAGCAGATGCTTTCTTTAGTAGGTGATAAACTGAAAGAAGAAGGTAAAGATGCTACATTATTATATCTTGGGGATAACATTTACCCGCTGGGCATGCCTGCCGAAGATGACCATAAAGACAGGAAGGAAGCAGAAGAAAGCCTTGACAGCCAAATGGTGCTGGCAAAGCTTTTTAAGGGCAAAACCTATTTTATACCGGGTAACCACGACTGGTACCACGGGCTGAAAGGGCTTGAAGAGCAGGATGATTATGTAGAAGACAAGCTTGATGAAAAGAAAGCCTTTTTGCCGGGTAACGGGTGCGGCATTGATGACATAGAAATATCTGACAGTATTGTAATGGTTGCCATTGACAGCCAGTGGTTTTTAGAAGACTGGGACAGGTACCCCACTATAAACGATGATTGCGATATAAAAACCCGCGATGCCATGTTCACTGAGCTGGAAGACATCCTTAAAGACAGCCAGGATAAAGTTGTTGTTATAGCTATGCACCACCCTTTAATGACACATGGCACGCACGGCGGAGAATTTTCACCAGAAAAGCACCTGTTTCCGTTAAGGCAGCGCATACCCCTGCCGGTGCTTGGCTCATTTATAGACCTGGCGCGAAAGGCATCAGGTTACAGTACACAGGATATACAAAGCAGGGTGTATAATGATTTAGCTAACCGTATAAAGGCAATGATACAGGGGCTCGATAATGTTATTGTAGTATCAGGCCACGACCATAACCTGCAATATATTAACCATGATAACATACACCAGGTAATAAGTGGTGCGGGCTGTAAAGAAGAAGCCGCAAGGGCCATATACCCTAACGATTTCAGTTATGGTGGTACAGGCTATGTGGTCATGGATGTATTTACTGACGGCAAGGTAAAACTTGATTATTTTGCCCTGCGCGATAATAAAGATGTAAAGTTGTTTGAGCGCATTATAGACCTTAAACCCGATCCTGTTATCAAAGATTACAGCGGAAACTTTCCGGCAAAAACAAAGGCTGCTATATATCCATCATCGCTTACAGAAAAAGGCGGTACTTATAAATTTCTTTTTGGCGACCATTACCGTGACTATTACAGCCAGCTTATAGAGGTAAACACGGTATTGCTCGATACCTTATATGGCGGGCTAACGCCGGTTAAAGGCGGTGGCGGGCACCAGTCTAAATCATTAAGGCTTGCCGATAAAAATGGTAAAGAATATGTTATGAGGGGGCTGCGCAAAAGCGCCACACAGTTTATACAGAAGACCGCTTTTAAAAACCGCTATATAGGCGATAAGCTTGACAATACTTTTGCTGAAAAGTTCCTGCTGGATTTTTATACTTCATCGCACCCTTACGCTTCTTTCGTGGTAGATGACCTTTCGGAAAGTGCAGGTATTTACCACACCAATCCGCGACTGTTTTATGTGCCCAAGCAAAATGCACTCAAAGAATATAATGAAGAATATGGCAATGAATTGTATATGATTGAGGAACATCCGGGTAAAGAGTACGGAGACCTTGACAGCTTTGGAAAACCGGATGATATAGAAAGTACACAAAACGTTTTTGAAGACCTCAGGAAAGATAAAAAATACGTAATAGACGAAAAAGCCTATATACGGGCAAGGTTGTTCGACATGCTTATAGGTGACTGGGACAGGCACTCTGACCAGTGGAGATGGTCAAAATTTGAAAAGAAGGACTCTGTAGTTTACAAACCCATTCCGCGGGACCGCGACCAGGCATTCCCAAAATATGGCGGGGCGTTGCTATCGGTAATCATGCGCATACCCGCACTTCGCAGCATGCAGCAGTATGATGAAAACATCCGCAACATTAAATGGTTCAATAAATCGGCTTATCCTCTTGATGTGGCTTTAATAACCAAAGCTGATGAGGAAGACTGGCTTAGGGAAGCAAAGTACCTTCAGGAACACGTTACTGATGAAGCCATTGAAGCTGCCTTTGCCGACCTGCCTGAAGAAATGAAAGACGATACTGCCGAAAATATAAAAGCCATCCTTAAAAAAAGGAGGGCAAATTTACAGGAGTTCGCGCTGCAGTACCGGGATGTTTTACTTAAAACAATCATTATAACAGGTACTGATGATAAAGAGCGCTTTGTAATTACCCGCCTGCCCGCCGGGGAAACAGAGGTAAAAACATATAACATAGAAGATGGCGCTGAGGAATTGCTATATACCCAAACCTACAGCAACAAAAAGACTGAAGAGATATGGGTTTATGGGCTTGACGATGATGATGAGTTTTTAGTGAAAGGAAACGGCAACAAACTTATATTGCTGCGATTGCTGGGTGGGCAAAACCATGATATTTATACTATTGAAAATGGCAGGAAAGTAAAAATATATGATTTTTCCAGTAAGGAAAATACTTTTAAAACAGATAAGAAAGCAAAGATTATCCTTACGGATGATTATGAAACCAATACCTATAATTACAAAAAGCCTGAATATAACGTATTTTCAGGATATCCGAGTGCCGGTTTTAATCCTGATGATGGCGTAAAGCTTGGGGCTATGTTAAGTTATGTAGTCAATAATTTTAGCCGGGACCCTTATTCCCAAAAACACAGGTTTAAAGCCAGTGCCTATTTTGCCACTATGGGTTTTGAGCTAGAGTACAGGGGTGAGTTTATTACACTGGGCAGCAACTGGAACTTTGCGGTAGATGCTCGCTATACCAGCCCAACTTTCAGCATCAACTATTTTGGCTACGGCAACACCACACCCAATTTTGATGAAGACCTGGGCATGGACTATAACAGGGTAAGGCTGCAAACCCTGCGGGTAGCGCCTGCGGTATTCCGCACCAGCAGGAACGGCAGCTTTTTGCAGTTGCAAAGTGTTTTTGAAACCATTGAAGTAGAAGATTCTTCACGAAGATTTGTAAACGAGCCGGGACAAGTAGACCCTTCGCTATTTGAACACCGCCAGTATGGCGGTGTTAATGTAACATATAGTTTTGCTAACTATGATAATATAACATTACCAGCGCTGGGTATGGCATTTTCTTTTACCGGCGGGTGGACTACCAGCCTTGAGCAATACAAACGCAATTTTGGCTTTGCAGAAGGCTTTATAGATTTTGTACATAAGCTAACGCCTGATGAAAAGCTTGTTTTCAGGAGCAGGGCGAAAGTAAAACTGAGGTTTGGCAATAACTTTGAGTTTTACCAGGCCGCCACACTTGGCGGCGATGATGAAGTTAGGGGATACCGCGAAGAACGCTTTACAGGGAAAAGAGCTGCATTTCACAGCAACGATATCAGGCTTACGCTCGGTTACTGGAAGAACGCATTTGTGCCCCTTACCCTTGGCATATTTGGCGGTTATGATTACGGTAGGGTATGGATACCGGAAGGAAATTCTGAAAAATGGCACCAAAGTGCAGGCGGAGGCATTTGGCTTAACGGGCTTAATGTTTTAACCGCAAATGTATTCTATTTCCGCGGCTCTGATGGCGGCAGGGTAGCGTTTGGCTTAACGTTCGGCTTTTAGATCCTTTATATTAACCCTGTAAAGCATACCACCTATACCATCTTCTTTTTCATCTGTAATCAGTAAGATGTTATCATCTTTAAAAGTGATACCTTCTTTTTGGGAATAAAGCCCCAGCTCATACTGCTGCATTGCTTCCTGCTTAAAACCTTCTGAGAAATTTTGTATAAGCCACACTTTATCTGATGATAATAAAACTGCGGTACCGTCTGGGCTTATATCTGCCCCTGTTACAGCACATTTACGGTAAGCGCTGCAACTGGTGTAAGTACCGGCTAACACAGCGGTATGGCTGCCTGCCCGGTTTGGTACTTTATATACTTTAAAGCTGCCGTCATAACGTGCGCTCCTGTTCTTGGTAAATATGTAAAAATTACCGTTAAGCTCAAAAAATGCTTCAGCGTCATATAAAAATTCCGATTTTTTAGGAGGAAAGCTTTGCTGGTCAGGATATTTAAAATAAACAGTATAATCAGGGTGAGTACTGTCATTACGCAGGCTGTCTTTATTTATCTTATGTATGGCAAGATCCTTCCTGTCGTTATCGTTATTGCCAAAATCGCCTATATAAAGGTTTCCTGCGGCATCAGAGGTTAAATCTTCCCAATCCTTATTTTTCATACCCCTCAGCCTGAGCTGTTGCTCTATCCCGCCTTTGTCGCCAATTCTGTACAGTATATCTTTATTACCACTGTCTTCAATTGCCCACAGTTTGCCATTAACATATTCTGTTCCAGAAATCTCATCTTTACCTGTTTCGCCAAGTACGGTAAGTTTATCTTCTGCCCCATTACATGAAAGCAGTAATAGTACTGAGGCCGTTAGGAACAGGTTTACTTTATCTGTCTTTTTCATTACCCTAAAATTACAATAAAAAGAAAAGCCACACGATAACGTATGGCTTAAAATTATATAAAGCAAGCGTATTAATTAATACAATGGCGCATCATACCATTCAGATACAGATGTGCAGGTATCAGAATTGTTGCGTCCGTCTACCCTTATTGTTGCATCTACCCTGGTAACTACTACTCTCCATTTATAACACATAAACGGAATGTTTACCGGCTTCAGGTTTATTGTAGGCACATTGGTACCTGTAAACGGAGCAGAGCTAAAACTAATCATGGCACCAGAGTCGCTGTTCATATCTTCACAGTCGGCAAGTGGCTGTACCTGCAGGTACATTGCATATATATTATTAGAAGTTGCTGTACCACCGGATGCGGGGAGTGCCTGTACAATGGCACCAAATTTAAGGGTTGGATTACCCAGGCCTTCAGAAAAATCCATTGCAAACGTACCTGATATCCTGTTAAAGCACGATTGACCTACAATTAATGACTTTGCTTTGGGTCCATCAGCAGCACTGTTATCATCAGTAGAGCACGAGGCAAACAGTAGTATTGCTGTAAGCGCTAAAAATAAGTTTTTCATTTTTAAAGATGTTTTGTGCCTCAAATGTAATACTACAGCATTTCCTTGTTAATCATTTCTTAAAAAAAACGTTTAACGGTATTTAAATGCCGACTAGCTGCAACGGCAGCCAATCGGTTGTTAATCATTGGTTAAACATACCGCCTTTTAGCCACATGATTGGTAATTTTATAATAAACGATAAATAATCAATAACCCATGAACCTATCTAAAACATGAACCTATCTAAAATCAGAATACTGCTTTATATAGCCCTCCCAATAATGTTTCTGTCATGCAACGAACAATCGGAAAGGGAAAAAATGGAAGAGCGTGAAGAAGCAAAAGTCGGCGAAGTATATAACCGTAAAGTACAGGGGATACATATTGAAAACCGGGATAATCAATTTTATGTGAGCAGGAAAGATGATATTGAAGGTACCGGCCTTGAAACAGGCGCACCAAGCGATACTTCGTCTATTCCGGGAGTAAATTAAATATAATGATATTAACAGTAACAAAAGAAGACTCTGGAGAGGCAACAGAGCTAAGGGCTTTATTTGAAAAGCAACTTAAAGAAGCATACTGGGCAGAAACTGTTATGGTAAACGTAATTTCTGACTGTGTTGCCAATATAAAGTCGCCCGACCTTGTTAGTGCGCTTCAGTTACAGGCCATACAGGCCATGAAGCATTCTGACAGGCTCGAAGAGATTTTCAGGATAATAGGCATAGCTCCCGAAACAAAACGATATGAAGCATTAGACTGCTTTATTAAAGAAGGTGAAGAGTTACTGATAACAACCAAACGCGGTGTAGTTAGGGATGCAGGTATTATAGCCGCAATGCAAAAGATAAAGCATTATGAAATAGCCTGCTACGGCACTATGAGGGCTCATGCTCTGGCACTAAGGGAAGAAGACGCGGTAACATTGCTGGAACGCACCCTGGAAGAAGAAAAAGAGGCTGACCTTATACTATCTAAAATCGCTGAATCGCATATTAATACCGAAGCCGCAGACAAAGAAATATAAACAACACCCAACAACAATAAAGCTAATACTATGCAAAAACCTGATTCATTTCCGCAACAACAACAAAGCCAGCCGGGCGATGAACACAAAATGAACCCGGAACCGGAAGTAATACGTGACAGTTATAAAGGAAGCGAAAAACTAAAAGGCAAAAAAGTGCTGATAACGGGTGGTGACAGCGGTATTGGCCGTAGTGTAGCGGTGCATTTTGCCCGCGAAGGTGCAGATGTGGCAATTGTATATTTTGATGAAGATAAGGATGCTCAGGATACAAAAGTAATGGTAGAAAAAGAGGGCTGCACCTGCCTACTTATAAAAGGTGATGTAAAGGATGAAAGCTTTTGCAAAGAAGCCGTACAAAAAACAAATGCTGAACTGGGTGGTATCAGCATACTGGTTAACAATGCCGCTGTACAATTCCCTAAATCTGAATTTAACGATATTACAGGAGAACAAGTACGCAAGACTTTTGAAACAAATATTTTGCCTTTCTTTTACTTTACCCGCGAAGCCTTAAAACATTTTAAAAAAGGCGATTGTATTGTTAACACCACATCGGTTACGGCATACAGGGGCAGCGAGCACCTTATAGACTACAGCAGCACCAAGGGCGCTATTGTAAGTTTTACGCGCTCTGCCTCTGCCATGCTTGCTGAAAAAGGCATACGTGTAAACGGAGTGGCGCCAGGGCCAATATGGACTCCGCTGATACCCGCAACCTTTGATGATGTAACGGAGTTTGGGCAGCAGGTACCCATGAAACGTGCAGGCCAGCCGAGCGAAGTAGGCCCTGCCTATGTGTTCTTGGCTTCTGAAGATGCATCCTATATAACCGGACAGATTATACACGTTAACGGCGGTGAGGTTGTAGGCGGATAAATAAACTATTTAATAACTTTAAAAACTAATGTTATGGCAATTAATGAGAATGACAAAAGAGAACATGATACTAATGAAGGACGCCCTGACAGGGATGTTACAAGAACCAACCAGAATATTGGATTAAAAAATGATGCTGACAGCCTGAAAACAGGTAATATGCTTCCTGAGGATGACCCCGCAGTGATAAACCCGGACGAACTGGCAAGTTTTCCGGAAGAGAAGAAGACCACTAACCCTGATCTTGAAGAAGAAAGGGACAGCCACCTTGCCAACAAAGTAAGGGGTTCTGTAAGGGAAGGCAGGAACATTACCAATACCGACACAAAGCCCGATGATAACGGGTTTCTGTAATACTAAGAGGGCTTCGGCTCTCTTTTTTATTATATCATGAAGGACTGCCAAATTAAATACGGATTCAGAATGTATATTCATAAATTTTTTGTAAATTTAAGTTCATCTAAATCAAACGATTATGGCAAACGATTATTTCGATGGCCGCCACAATCCCGAAAATCAGAGCGGGCATCCTACAGAAGGCATGACCAATGCATACGGTTCGGGCTTGCCGTATGATGATCCGGCATTTATCAATCCTGATGAACTCGCCACCTTCCCAAAGCAGGTAAAAAAAGATGATTTGTATCATCTGCACCACCACCACCACCACATGAAGTCGACACCTGTGCGGGACGGAAGAAACATTACACGTACTGATAACCATCCTGACAAGCATGGTTTTATGTAAGCAAACAAACTTAAAAAAAGTAAAAGGGGCAGTCGCCCCTTATTTATTAGGTTAAAGTTACTATCAGATGTTAGCGGTATCTACAGTATTACTTCTGTCTCTTATACACA
>NZ_JAMWYY010000012.1 GCF_024305175.1 Flavobacterium sp. | reverse complement strand
GGAAAATATACTTAACAATTTTCATAAAAACGAAAATTTCTATTTTCCTGTAAAAATAGAAATATTTCCTTTAAGAAACTAACAGGAAGGACAGCTGTTTACTTATCCTCTTTTTTATCGCAATCCATGAAGTTTTCGGGGTAGGGAGAGAGGCTTAGCTTATCAACCAGCAAATAAATATCCTCTTCTTTTGTGTAGACATCTATTACATCGCTTACCTTGTTGCCATACAGTGTTTTACGATGTGTTGTTATACTATATTCCTGTATCTTATCTGTAATATTATAATTAAACGATACCAAATCTTCATAATCATTGCGCAACTGTATCTGCCAGTGGTGCTGGCTGCCATGTTTACCCACATACTTCATCCGGAACGATATTTTACTATAGCAGCTCGTTTGCTGCCAGTTATCCCAACCGCTCTCTGTCTGTGCCCGGCCTGCTGCAAAGCAAAGCAGAAGCGCTGCCGTAAACGCTAACATCTTCTTCATGATTATTCCGTTTTAAATATGGTTACATAAAAATCAGGCGTTGCCTGGTGAATAAGGTAAACAACTTCTTCACCGGGTTCTATCTTCTGGCTTATTTTAAAGTATTCCTTAGAAGGTTTACCGTCATCAGTAACATTCTTATAATCTGCCTGCTTTACTTCTTTATAACTATCATCTAAAGGCGTTTCGGTTACAGTATAAGTTACATTTCTTGCACTAACGCCGGTATGTTTTAGCGTTATTGTTTTTTCATAAAGCTCCTGTCCCAGACTTTTATTTACCCTGAAGTTTACTTTATAAGACAGCCCATTGCCAGCATCATGCCATGTATCATATTTTTCCAGTATTTCCTTTTTTATGAGCGGAATACCGCCTGCACCTTTAGTTTCTGCTGCCGAAGCAGCATTTTCAGTTTTAGTGGGGATAACCTGTGTGCGGCCCACATCATAATAATTTACTATTTGCAGCCCACGCTTAAAAGGTATTATAAGGGTATCGGTATCAATACCTTCCGGCCCTTGCTTTCTTATAACAAACTTATTTTCGCCCTCATGCAAAGGTACGCGCGTATAAGAAATAGTGGCAGGCAGTGTTTGCCAGTTACGTGTGTCAGCTTTCTCTGTGGCAGCCCCGGCAATGTCAGCACCAATCTGCACAAGGTCACCGCCAGTGTCACCCATAAGCTGGCTGCCAATAGCAGCAAGCCCGGCCCCGGCCGCCTTTTTAGCTGCAAAACGAAGCACAATATCTATCGTTTCACGGAGCATTCGGTCTTTTAGGCACTGCCTGGCTATAGGATAAAAATCCTGTGCCAGATAAAAAGGCTGCGGTTTGCCATTTACATCTATCTCTGCACCTGTGTAATAACTACCGCGTTCCCTGTATCGTGGTATGGCAATGGCATTTATAGTACCTATATCAGACCCTACGGGAATGGGTATTATTATTTCTTCCAGATGGTCGCCATCCATATACGAGCCGTAAAATATACCAGCCGCCCCGGATGCTGTTATCACAAGCTGGTCTTTTGCTGGGCCAATACCATTTTCCCAGAAAATGACAGCTTCGCCTTTGTTGGCAGTCTGGTAGTCTGCAGCGGTTGTTTTAGCTACCGTATCATCTATAGGCAGCTTAAACTTGTTGCGATAGTCATTATACTCCAGTGTAAAGCCCATAAGCTTTGCTGTGCGCAACAGGTCTTTTTGCAATTGTACAGGCGTTGTTACGCCAAAATATTCGCCGTTGTTACGTGCATAAATTTCTGCAGCATTGCGGTAAGCAATAAAAGCATTGTTTATATCACCTGTAGATTCGTACAGAACACCCTGTAGTATCTGAGAAAAAGCATCTTCGCTGTACCTGTTTTTATTTTCTTTATAATTCTCATTAAGCTCATACAGCTTTAAGTTTATCCTCTTGGCTTCTACAAGCGCTTCGTTGGGCATGCCCATTGCAAAATAGTTAAGTGCCTTGTAGTAAAACAGCGTAACCTTTTCAAAGTCCTCACCTTTATACGGCTCTGCCATTGGATTGGTAAACTTTGCTGCAACAGCCTGTCCCGCTTTTGTTTTAATGCGGTCTTCTATCATTATATAGGCATCTTCCAAGAGCTTGTTACTTTCTGCATAATTACCGCGCATGTGCTCTACCTTTCCTTTTTCGAGAAGGTAGAGCAGGCGGTTGCGTTTTTTATTAAGAAAGCTGTTTTTCTCTATACCTGATATAGCTTTGTCATATGCCCCGTTAAAGAGATTAGCTTCTATATCAGATGTTTTGGAGTTATAAGTACTGCAGGAAGAAAAAGCTATCAATAACAGCAACAGGCCAATGGCATATTTGCCTTTGCTTACATTTAGTTTCATATAAAAACAGGTGCTGTTATACTATTACAGCTTTTTACCGATATATTTTTTGATTTTTTTGTCACCAATCCAAACTTTATCGTTTGTCTGAATGTTGGTAAGCTCAAGGTCTATCTGGTAATAAACAGTTTTTTCTTTTCCGGCTTGGTCCACAATAGAGTTTATTGTACCTTGGAGCATAAAGTCGGCACCATTTTCTAAACCGAATTTTTTCATGGTTGACTGTGATGCAAAGTTTTGCTGGTCGGCCCTTTCAGCTCTTACTTCCTCACGCATATTACCGGCCTGTACCAGTTTCATCCTGCCTGAATTTATTATAGCCTTCTCTATGTCTTTAGAAAACGTTTCGGTAGCAATATGCTCATGCGATTTATTTACGATCATACCAACAATTATAACAGGTTTCTTACCTGCATTTTCTGAAGCGTAAGTGCTGTACCATGCATGCTCCATCAGCTCGGCGGTAATTTCTTCGGCGGTAAGCCTTGAGTCTGTTTCGTTCCAGCGGCCACTAAGATCGGTAACGGTGTTTTCGTTTACGCGCTGTACCTGTGTAGATGAACAGCCTGATATAGTTAAACCTGCGGCAAGCGCCAATGCTGAAAGTAAAGTTCCGGTTTTCATAAATTATTCGTGTTTATTGATTAATGATTTTTAACATATTTAACAATCAATCTTACAAAAGGTATGCCATTAAAATTTGTGTTGTAAATGTACATAAAAAAATACCCTGTAAAAGGGTATTTTCATGCTAAACCAACTACTCAAAAACTAAAGGAAATTGTGCTAAATTGAAAGAAGAAACTAAGTGTTAAGGTTGTCTTGAGTAGCTTGTCTGTGTTTTTATGATGTAGCAAAGATTGGGTAAATACACACGCAGGAAAATACCTAATAATGGGTAATTTTACAGGTAGTGCTACCCGTTAAAGTCATATTTGCGTTCCATGCTATAGCGTAACAGCTCGCTTTTACCCTGCAGGTTAAGCTTTTTAAGTATGTTTTTACGGTGGGTATCTACAGTACTTTTCTCAATAAAGAGCATATCGGCAATTTCCTGAGATGTTTTACCTTCACCTACCAGCTTAACAATTTCCATTTCGCGCTTGCTTAAGGGGATATCCTGCCCCTTAGGCTTTTCAGTTTTCATTTTAATGGAATCATCAAAGAATATCTCCCCCGACATTACCCCTCTTATTGCTGCCATAACGGTTTTAAGCGAAGCATTTTTCATAATGTAGCCCGATGCCCCTGCCTCCTGCATTTGCGATATAGCCTCATCCTGCTCAAACATGCTGAAAGCAATTACTTTACAATCAGGTATTTCCTTTTTTATGATTCGTGTAGCTGTAATGCCATCCATTTTAGGCATGCGTATATCGGTAAGTACCACATCCGGTTTTTTAAGGCTTACAAGCTCCAGCAGCCGTTCCCCGTCATTGGCTTCGCCCACAACGGTAATATCATCTTCATACTCCAAAAATACTTTAATGCCATCTATCAGCGACTGATGGTCTTCTGCTATCACTAAACGTATCATATCGGCAAATCTATTATTATGGTTGTACCCTTTCCTTTTTTAGAATCTATTGTAAAAGTACCGCCCAGTTGTTCGGCTTTTTTCTTTATACTGTCAAGCCCCATGCCATCAGCTTTCCCTATAATATTGGTATCCATACCCACCCCATTATCTTCAATAATTATATTGATATTATCGTCATGGTTTGTCAGTTGCACAGATGCCTCCGTAGCACCCGAGTGCTTTATTATATTAGTTGAAAGTTCCTGCACCATCCTGAAAATAGCTATTTCCATTTTATTCTCAAGGCGTTCGTCAAACCCGAAAGCATTTACTTCTATAGAAAGTTTGCCCGGGACTGATATTTTTTCGGCTAGTTTTTTCAGCGCCGGTATAATACCCTCACTGGCAAATACCCCTGCATTTTTTGCGTGTGCCATACGCCTGACTTTCTGGTAGGCTTCTTCTATAAGCTCGTCTGTCTTCTGGTATAGCCTGTTCTCTTCTTCCCTAAGCTCATTTTTGCGTATTTTAAGATTTTCAAAATTCAGCTTCAGGGCGGCAAGCATACTGCCCAGGTTGTCATGCAGGTCATTTGCTATGCGTTGGCGCTCTTTTTCCTGCCCCTCAAGCATAAGGTCTATACTTTGCAGTTCATAATCTTTAAGAGCTTTTTCAAGCTTTTGCTGCTCTATAAGTTTTTCCTGCTTTAATATTTTTTCTTTCCGCCTTGCGTTTTTATAAACCAGCAATCCTATAACAAGGCTTGCGGCCAATAAGCCGGTAAAGGTGTAAATAAGTATTCTGTTTGTTTCGTTATCACTCCGTAGTAACTGATTTTCCAGTTCTTTTTCTTTAGTCTTATATTTTGTCTGTATATCGTTTATGGCAATGTTTTGTTCTTCAGATTTTAAACTGTCGGCAAATTGTTTGTTTAATACCAAATACTTATAAGCATTTTTTATATCGCCTTTAAATTGATAGTTTCCTGCTAAGAATTCATAAATATATTGCTTTGTCCTTAGTGTATATTTTTGAATAGGCAGCGATTCGGCAAGATGCAGGTATTCTATAGCTTTATCGTAATCCTGTTTATGATGATAAGATGAAGCAACATTTATGTAATTGGAACACAGATCATCAATAGTGCCCGATTGATTTACAATTTCACGGTCTTTTTTCAGGTAGTATAGTGCAGAATCGGGCTTTTGAAGCCTTTCATTATATACAACCGCCACATTATGGTATATGCGTGCGAGTAAATCAATATTGTTTCTTTCTTCTGCAAGTTTTAGTGCTTTTAGGTAATAGTCACGGCTACGCTCATTCTCTTTATTATCAAGCATCCATACTGCCATATTGCAGTAACCTTTTGCAATCTTAATAGTATCTTTTTGCTTAGTTACATATTGTTGGTATTCTTCAATGTATTTTATGTAATTATTTTTATTGTAATCCTGGGCGCTTATTAAATAGGCAATGTCAATATTAATGTCCATGGCCTTATCTATACTGTCAGCTTCTTTGTATTGTGCTTTTGCTTTAAGGTAATACTCAAAAGCTTTATCCTCATGGCCCACATAGGTATATCCTGATGCTAAAAGGTAGCTGCGAAAAGCCTTATCTGCTTTAGACAGCTTATTCACATCCATTTTCTCGAGCATGTCTAATGCCGTGTAGTGCATATTTTTATCAAAATAGTCTTCTGCAAGCAGCAGTTGCTTGCTGTACTGAGCACTACTGTACTGACAGGATAAAAGCAGTAAAAACAGATAGATATAAAAACGTCCTGCCATACTTATTCCAATTAAATAACAAATATTTTGCTAAAAAACAATGCTGCCAAAATAATACATAAAGGCAGCATTGCTCTATAAATTATTTTATAACTTTATTTTTAATGTTCCGTAGCCCACTCTTTTTGGAACCGTTTTATCATCCGCCTTCTCATTCAGCATTTCGGTATCATAATACCTTTCTATTTCTTTTTGCAGGTTAAATTCGTCATCATGGCACAGTATAATCTCTACATCACCCGTCAGGCTTATATTAGAGCTTGGTGAATCACTGTGAAGGCTTTTCAGGTTAAAGCTGATATCGTGCAGTATCAGGTTGCTAAGATCTTCAGATAAGTCTGTATCCGGAGTAATATCCTTAATCTGCATGTGTATGAGCACCCTGTCAACGCCATTTTTTGAAAAGTTGTAAATGCCGGGAAATTCATAGCTTCCGTTGTCGAGCCTGGGCAATACAACGCTGTACCTTGCAGAACCTGTACCATCAGTGTAGGTGCCGGCTCCATAATAGACAATGTTAATCATAATGAATAGGTTTTTTGGTTAATAGGCAAATTTCTGACGGTCAAGGTAAAAAAAAATCCCCATCAAAGGGGATTTACATTTCATATTTTGTCAGCATTTTAGTACCGCTTATCCTTTAAGGTAGAATTTTATAAAAAACAAAATTGCTATAAATGCCATGAAACCAATAAGTACTTTGTAGCTGCCTTTATAGTGTTTTTTGTGCAATTTTAAATCTTTGCGGTAAACATATATCATTGCCGCTACAAATGCTACTACAAAAAATGCGGCAAATATTAACTGGCCCTCTGTAAACATGTTGAAATCTTTTTACGCAAAATTACAACATAGTACTTATAAAAAGTATTTTTAATGCATTAAATAGTGATACAGATTATGAAGAAACAATTAGAAGCCGTAAAAGAATTTCATACTGCATTCGGGCTTGGCGTGAGCGATAAGCCAAAAGGAAGCCTGGGCGATAGCGTAAATATGCTTAGGTATAACCTGATGAAAGAAGAAAACGAAGAATATCTTGAAGCTGTGCAAAATAACGATGTTACCGAGATTGCCGATGCACTGGGCGACATGCTGTATATATTGTGCGGTACTATACTGGAACATGGCTTGCAGCACAAAATAGAAGATGTTTTTAATGAGATACAGCGCAGCAATATGAGCAAGCTTGGCGCCGACGGTAAACCGATATATCGCGAAGATGGTAAGGTTATGAAAGGCCCCGGCTACTTTAAACCCGATTTTGCATCAATATTACAGGAAGATTAAAACAAAAGGCAGCCGATTGGCTGCCTCTGTTTTATTTAGTTTATCTTCATTGTCCACCCAAAGGTGTCTTCAGCCCGTTTATATTGCAAATCGGTAAGCATTTTCTTTAGGCGTGGCGCAACAGGGTTTTCCTGCTTTGGCAATTCATAATACTTATCTTTATAGCTAAAGCCTACTATAGGGTTAACTACTGCAGCTGTGCCCGCACCAAATATTTCTTTTAAAGAGCCATTTTCGGCGGCGGCTATAAGTTCGTCAACAAGAACAGAACGTACCTCTACATTTATATTTTCACGCTTGGCAATATCTATAAGGCTTTTTCGGGTTACCCCATCAAGTATCCTCTCGCTTGTTGGTGCAGTATATAAAGTATCGTTTATCCTGAAAAATACATTCATGGTGCCGGCTTCTTCCAGCTTGGTGTGTGTGGCATCATCCGTCCATATAATCTGCTGAAAGCCCATTTCATTAGCCAGTTTGGTAGGGTAAAACTGTGCTGAATAGTTACCTGCTGCCTTTGCAGCGCCAATGCCGCCGTTTGCAGCGCGGCTGTAATGTTCTGCAATGATAACCTTAACCTCGCCGGAATAATAGGCCTTAGCAGGTGAAAGTATTATCATGAAACGGTAAAACTGTGCCGGCGCTGCAATTACTCCCGGCCCGGTTGCTATCATAAACGGGCGGATGTATAAAGAACTTCCTTCACCGTGTTTTACCCATTCACGGTCAATATCTATCAGTTTTTTCATGCCTTCCATAAAAACATCTTCGGGCACTTTGGGCATGGCCAGCCTTGCAGCCGACTTATTAAAACGCCTGTAGTTTTCATCGGGCCTGAAAAGCCACACATCTCCCTGTGCATCTTTGTAGGCTTTCATACCTTCAAAAATAGCCTGCCCGTAATGGAACACTTTAGCAGACGGGTCTATCAAAAATGGTTCGTAAGGCTTAATAACCGGTTTTTCCCACACGCCCTGTTTATAATCGCATATCAGCATATGGTCTGTAAACGTATTGCCAAAGGTGAGGTTTTCGAAATCAACATTGCCTATTTTAGTAGTTTCGGCCTTGTTAATAATGATATCGTTTGTAGCTGAATTGCTCATCAAGATAAATTTGGTGGTAAATAATTAAGTTGTGTTATGCGCAAATTTAATAAAAAAACCATGTTGGGTGGGGGATGGCAGGCAAATTTAGTTATGGGTGTAATAATTATATTTGACTTTAATGCTGTAAATGCTGATTTTCAGGCCGTGTATTTGCAGAAATTTATAAATTT
This sequence comes from Flavobacterium sp., assembly GCF_024305175.1. Taxonomy (GTDB): domain Bacteria; phylum Bacteroidota; class Bacteroidia; order Flavobacteriales; family Flavobacteriaceae; genus Flavobacterium. The sequence continues at coordinate 53,853 of NZ_JAMWYY010000012.1, read as the reverse complement.
GTCAGATAAAATTTTAATTCTTTTAAAAATGAAGAAAGTAATGATACTGGCTGCCGCCCTCGCGGTATTTACAGCCTGCAAAGAGGATAAAGAAACCACTGTAGAGAGTGAAGGTACAATAATAGAAACCCCTAAAGACACCGTAACGGTAAATGTTGACACGCTTGAAGGGGCTGAAACAGGTGCAGATGCTGGAGCCGAAGCTGCAGGTAGCGATGAAACGGTAACTACAGAAAATAATGCTGCAAAACCATCTGTTAAATATGCTGCTTTCGGAGACAAGATGATAGCTGACAATGCCCTTACAAAAGAGCAGATGCTTAAAAAATACAGCTCATTAAAGCCGGGCGATACTATTAATGTAAAATTTAAATCGACCATTAAAAATGTTTGCCAGAAGAAAGGCTGCTGGATGACACTTGATATGCCGACAGGCAAAGAATCTTTTGTGCGTTTTAAAGATTACGGCTTTTTTGTGCCGCTTAATGCAGGCAGCAGGGAAGCGGTTGTAAACGGTAAGGCGTTTGTAAGCGAAATATCTGTGGCAGAGCTTAAGCACTATGCTAAAGACGAAGGCAAGAGCCAGGCTGAAATTGATAAAATAACCCAGCCAAAGCTTACTTATGGTTTTGAAGCTAACGGCGTACTGATAACCCAATAATGAAAAGTATATCAGCACTAATGCTTTGCCTGTTGCTTATTACAGCATGTAAAAAAGAAACGCAGGCAGAGAAGGAAGGTGAAGCCACTGCTGTAGCAGCCGACACTACAGCGCAGGGTAAAGAGGAGCTTAAGATGTATGAAATGTCGGAAATGGCAGCGCTGATGGAGCAGATGTATGCAGAGAACATGATGCTGAAGCAACGTATTGTAAGCGGCGATACGCTTGGTAACTTTCCGCAGCATTTCCTTAAGATTCATGCTTCTGCCATGACAGATGAAAGCGAAAATGATTCATTCTTTAAAGAGCAGGCAGCCAATTTTATTAAAGCACAGGAGCTTATTTATAAAGATCCGGATAATGCCAAGAAACATTTTAACGATGCTGTTTCAGCCTGTGTGCAATGCCACGAGCAAAAATGCGGAGGGCCTATACCGCGCATAAAAAAATTGTATATAAAATAGTGGAGAGAGAAATCATAACTACTTCTGATGGTTCTGTGACAATTTACCTTCCGGAACTAAATGAAACCTATCATTCTAAGTTCGGGGCCATACAGGAAGCTTATCATGTATTCATAAAGAACGGGCTGGCACATTTAAATGGCCGGCCTGTTTCTGTATTAGAAATGGGCTTCGGTACCGGGCTAAATGCTTTTATAACGTATCTGGAGTCTGTTAAAAATAATCAGGAAATTCATTATACAGGCATAGAAGCATATCCTGTTGCAGCCGGTGAAGCGGCAAAGCTTAACTATGTAGTACAGTTGAATGCTGAAGAACATACAGCGGTTTTTAACACTATGCATAGCGCAGCATGGGGTGAAGAAGTTAAAATTAACAAAACCTTTACACTTTTAAAGCGACAAATGCGTTTTGAAGATATATACGACGAAGCTTTGTATGATATCGTTTATTTTGATGCTTTTGGTTATCATGCGCAGCCCGAGTTGTGGAGTGCAACGATATTCAGCAAGATGTATAACGCTTTGAAACCGGGAGGAATACTGGTAACATATGCCTGCCGTACTGTAATAAAAAAAGCGATGCAGGAAGTGGGTTTTGTAACTGAAAAACTACCCGGGCCACCCGGCAAAAGAGAAATGCTTACAGCAACAAAACCTTAATTTTGAGTTAAAAAATTATTATATTAAAAATTTAACAGAGTAAAAATTATCATATTGCTGATATTTGTATCAAATTATTTATTACATTTACATACGTTCTTATCACCTACTAACACTAATTTAATAATTTGTAAAAGAATTATGCCCAGAAGTATGTTTAGTTACACGAAACAGGTTTTGGTAAACGTAAGTTTTGACCCTAAACTGTTTTGTAAAGAAGTAGAAAAAGCATTAAAGAGCCTTTTGCCTTATGAGATTGATCAATTGCTGGAATGGCTGAAAACTTTTACTAACGGGAAGCCTGAACTGCAAGCGTGCCTTACTAATGTAGAACAATAAACAAAAGAGGAGCCATTGGCTCCTCTTTGTGCTTTTATATACCAGGCCGCACTTATTTTTTTTGCAGCGGGCTTGTAATTTCTACATTCTGGAAGGTTATAGCACCCCTTACCACTCCGGCAATAGTACTTCTTAAAGCTTCTATAATATGGAGCTTAAGCTCTTTTTTAGAGTAAATAAGGCTAACCTCGCGCGATGGCCTCGGCTCTTTAAAGTGGCGGAGCTTCCTGCTTGCCTTATCTCCCATGTCAAGGGTGTGCAGGTAGGGTAGCAGTGTCATCCCTAAACCTTCGTCAGCAAGCTTTACAAGCGTCTCAAAACTGCCGCTTTCAATCTGGAAATGATTATCATTGCCAAGCCCTTTTGCCTTGCAAAGGTTTAATATGTTATGGCGGAAACAATGCCCGTCCTGTAACAACAATACATTGTGCAGGTTCAAATCAAGGTCTTCCACTTCAAACTCTTTTTTATTGTATGCAGGGATATTTTCCGGTACATAAGCTACAAAAGGCTCATAATAAAGCACAATTTCTTTAATGGTTTCTTCATGCAACGGGGTTGCTGCAATCGCGGCATCAAGCTGCCCGTTCTTTATCATCCTGATGATTTCCTCTGTAGTACGTTCCTCAATTATAAGGTTTACCTTTGGGTACTTTTTTATAAAGTTGCTCATAAACATGGGCAGCAAAGTAGGCATTATAGTAGGTATTATCCCTACTTTAAAATCACCGCCAATGTACCCTTTCTGTTGGTCAACAATATCTTTAATACGCCCCGATTCGTTTACAATATTCTTAGCCTGGCTCACTATCTGCTCACCTACAGCAGTAAGCTGTATAGGTTTTTTACCACGGTCAAAAATCTGAATATCTAACTCTTCCTCCAGCTTTTGTATCTGCATACTCAGCGTGGGCTGCGTAACAAAACATTTTTCTGCTGCAAGCGTAAAGTTTTTATGTTCTGCTACCGCAAGTACATATTGAAGCTGTGTAATAGTCATGATATAAATTTTTATGATAAAATTATAAAAACTATTGATATAGTCTATATTATTAATGGGTAAATTTGTTTAAATTTATGATGTAAAAAACTTACAAACACAACAAAATTTATAATATATGAAAACAAAAAAACAATCAGAGGCTACAAATATTCTTGGCCTTCCGGTAAAAGAAGCAGGCGTAATAGCAGCCGAATTAAACATACTGTTATCTAACTTTCAGGTTTATTACCAAAACCTGCGCGGCATTCACTGGAACATACGCGGTAAAAGGTTTTTTGACCTGCACATAAAGTTTGAAGAGCTTTATAATGATGCGCAGCTAAAAATTGATATGGTTGCAGAAAGGGTGCTAACACTGGGCGGCACACCACTGCATACTTTTGAAGATTATATAGCCAACAATAGGCTGCAAGTAGGTAAAGACATAAGCAAAGATGTAGATGCCGTTCAGCTTGTTATAGCTTCTTTGAGCGACCTGCTTAAGATTGAAAGGGTAATACTCGAAGAATCGGATAAAATTAATGACGAGGGCACCAACTCTATGATGAGTGATTTTATTAAAGAACAGGAAAAAACCATGTGGATGATGAAGGCATGGTGCGAAGAGGAAATTTAAAGTAAAACTCTTTAACATCTGTTTACCTGCTGAAGTAAAAATTGCTATCTTCGTATGCATGAAGGCAGCAGTTAATATAACACTTTTATTCTTCCTGTTCTTCCTTGTGATGCCTACAGTTGTTAGCGCTCTTGAGGAAGATTCGGATTTCTCCTTTGCATATAATATAAGTGAAGAAGATAATGAAAGTGTGCTTCAGGCTGTAAACATATCACTGCATAATAATGCTATTGCACTATTTGCTAAAGTGAATAAAACATTAAAAATAAATTCATATAATCTCCGCAGGCATATAAGTGTTTGTGGAGATATTTTTATACCCCCTCCCGAACCGGCATAATTAAAATAAAATTAATTGCTGCTTTTGCAGCTTATTTACAGTATTTTAAATTTCGGTTATGTCAAAAAAAGAGAATATTTTTGCAAACCTGAAGGCCGATTTTCCTTCAGGGCTTGTTGTTTTTTTAGTTGCCCTGCCGTTGTGTCTGGGTATTGCGCTTGCATCCGGGGCGCCACCGCTTTCGGGTATCCTTGCAGGTATAATAGGCGGCCTTATAATAGGTCCGCTAAGTAATTCAAACATCAGTGTTTCCGGCCCTGCTGCCGGGCTTATTGCTATAGTGCTTACTGCTGTTGCAACTTTAGGCTCTTTCCAGGCTTTTCTTCTTGCGGTCTTGCTTTCGGGCGTGCTGCAGTTAGTAATGGGATTTGTCAAGGCTGGCAGCCTGTCTAATTACTTTCCTTCAAATGTTATAGAAGGTATGCTTGCCGGTATTGGTGTTATTATCATACTTAACCAGTTAGAGCATGCCGTTGGTTATGATGAAATAGGCTTTGACGGTACAGTATCACTTTTCAGGCTGGACGGAGGAAACCCATTTTCTGATATCCCGCAGATTATTAAGCGTTTTCAGGTTGGCGCAATCATTATTGCAGTAGTTTCGCTTATTATCCTCATAATGTGGGAAAATGTAAAAGCGCTCAAAAAAATTAAGATGCTGCCTGGTGCTTTAGTTGCTGTGTTAGCAGGGATACTCATCAACGAATTTTTTATAACTACAGGAAATCCTCTGGCGCTGGGACAATCACACTTAGTGACACTGCCTGTGCCTGAGTCTTTTCAGGATATTAAAGGCGTGTTGCTGACCCCTGATTTTTCAGCCATTGCTAATCCGCAGGTATGGATTACCGCAGTTACCATTATGGTGGTCGCTTCGGTAGAAACGCTGCTATGCATTGAAGCGTCTGACCGTATGGATGAACAAAAACGCTATACCGACACCAACCGTGAACTTAAGGCACAGGGTATAGGTAATATGATCAGCGGGCTTATTGGCGGGCTCCCCATAACATCTGTTGTGGTTAGGTCTTCTGCTAATGCAAGTGCAGGCGCACGCACAAAAATGTCAACCATCATTCACGGCAGCCTGTTGCTGTTATGCGTACTAACCATACCCACGCTGCTAAACAAAATACCATTTGCCACACTTGCCGCTGTGCTGCTGCTTATAGGTTATAAGCTGGCGCGGCCTGCAAAGCTTATACATTTCTGGAAAAAAGGCATATACCAGTTTGTACCCTTTATTGCAACGCTTATAGCCGTTGTGGTTACAGATTTATTGCGCGGTGTTGCCCTCGGAATGATAATCAGCGTTATATTTGTACTTAGGGGTAACCTTAAAAGGGCATATAACTTTAGGAAAGAGCAATATAATGAAGGAGATGTTATACACATCGACCTGGCTCAGGAGGTGTCATTCCTGAATAAGGCAGCCATAAAATCAACCCTTAATGAAATACCCGAAAACTCTAAAGTAGTTATTGATGCATCTGAAACGGTTTATATAGCGTATGATGTACTCGACCTTATAGAAGAATTTGCCACTATAAAGGCGAAAGAAGATAATATAGATGTTACCCTTGTAGGTTTTAAAACAGCTTATGAGTTGCAGAACACAGATAATAAGAACGTTTTTGTTACACATAATGACAGTGGCAAAGCAAGAGATAAAAAACAGGATATATACTAATACAATATAAGCATGAGCACAGATTTTTACAAAAAGATTCTTGATAACAATAAAATATGGTCGGAGAATAAACTTTCTGAAGACCCTGATTATTTCCAGAAGCTGGCGCAGGGGCAGTCACCACCATTGTTATGGATTGGCTGTTCAGACAGCCGTGTGCCTGCCAACGAGATAATTGGGGCACAGCCCGGTGAGGTTTTTGTACACCGAAATATTGCGAATATGGTAGTACACTCTGACATGAATATGCTGAGTGTGCTTGATTATGCCGTTAACGTGCTAAAGGTAAATCACGTTATAGTGTGCGGACATTATGGATGCGGTGGTGTTAAGGCTGCTATGGGTAACCAGTCTATCGGAATTATAGATAACTGGATAAGGCATATTAAAGATGTTTACAGGCACCACAGGGTGTATTTAGACTCTATAGTAAACGAGCATGACAGGTTTAATGCCTTTGTAGAGATAAATGTAAAAGAGCAGGTATATGACCTTGCCAAGACATCTATAGTGCAGGGAGCTTGGCGCAACGGGCAGGAGCTTTGCCTGCACGGCTGGGTTTACGGGCTTGATACAGGTATTGTTAGAGATCTGGAAGTAAACCTTGGCGATAACCATGACCTTGACAGGGTAGACAGGCTGAAGTTTTAAACTTTAATAATGTAATAATATAATGGCTGTAAGAACTGAAGTTGTTACAGCTTTTTTTATTCTTCTTTATCAAGGTTTTCATTAAAGACAGATGGTAGCAACTGCGGGATAAATTTAATGAGCAGCGGAAGCAGCAGGCTACCACCCGGCAACAGGAATATGGTTAAAGACGGTACAGTTTTGCAAATTTCAAGTAACTGCTTTTTTACCTTCTTTTTTTCTGTTGCGTTAAGGTTGCGGTGTGCAGAGTGTGTAAGCAACAGCATAAGTTCGCCGTTATTGCTAAGCTCTTTTACAAGCCGTTTCCTGTTGCGGTTAATCAGCAGCATTACGTTTTGCGAAGCATGGTCATAAAAATGCTTTACAGGGTTAGAATATTTAAAATAGGGTATATGGCTACGGTGCAGTTTTATAAACACATCAAAGCCCGCTATACTGTCGGCAGCAGCCTGTTCATCAAGTTTTAGCCGGTTAGCAAGCCTGTACAAAAAGTCGATTTCATTTTGCTCTGCCGCCCCGTCACTCCATATAGCCATGCCTGCAATATCTAAAAGATACAGCTTTTCGGGTTCCGATTCAAAATAAGAAACCTCAAGTGCATCAATATCATTAGCAGTTACTTTGGCTACCTTTGTATAACGTACAGAAGCCTCAAACAGCTTTATAAGCAAATCGTCATACGTTGTTTTTTTCGACTTTACGTTTAATGCTACCAAGGCAAGGCCTACTACAGTCTCCTCCAGCTTTTTCAGGTAATTCTCAGGTATATGCCCGTTGATGAGGTATTGGCGGAATGCCAGTACATCCATGAACAACAGCGCATTGGTAAGGATGTGCGAAAAGTTACGGCTGATGATATTCTCATTGGTTTTAATACGCTCATCAAGTACATCTTCCAGCTGATATGACCTTGGCGAAGCAGGCAGCACTTTTTTTATGAAAGAGTAACCCTCTGGGGCCATATGCTCATAAAAAGCAATGGCTTTATCTGTAAAAGCTTTTGCATCTGTATCTTCTGTAATACAGTACATGCCATACAGGCTGTTTAATAAAGTAGCTTTAATTGCCTCTTCAGCAGTCCACCCTTTAGTTTCCTTTTCTTCCAGAAAGTCAGCACTCGCTACATAACCATAAATAAAACCGGTATCCCTTACCATTTTATAATAATCATGGGGGGCAGTATCTTTAGGCAACAGCATCTTAAGCCTTGCAAAGTATTTATCTATCCATCCGCTGGCCGAAGGGTTAATCATGGTTGTTTATTTACTGCAAAATTATGAACTTTTAGCTAATCAAACAGATAAGCTACGGTTATCAATTTATTACACCTTATCTTCAGTTATAGTTTAAGCATGCCATACTTTAATATACACCATATAGCCCTGAAACCATCCTTATAATTAATTTTTTTTCCTTCATCATAGGTACGCCCGTAGTAGGATATGCCAACTTCATAAATACGGACCTTCTTAATCCGGGAAATTTTAGCAGTAACCTCCGGCTCAAAACCAAAACGCTTTTCTTTTAAATGCAGCGACTTAAGCATGCCGGCATTAAAAAGTTTATAGCACGTTTCCATATCCGTAAGGTTAAGGTTGGTAAACATATTCGACAAAAAGGTAAGGAACTTATTGCCTATAGTGTGCCAGAAGAACAAAATGCGGTGCGGGTTGCCGCCAATAAACCTGGAACCATAAACCACATCTGCATAGCCATCTGTTACAGGTTTTAAAAGTATGTTATATTCTTCGGGATCATATTCCAGGTCGGCATCCTGTATAATAATGTAATCGCCAGTAGCTTTTTTTATGCCTGTATGCAGTGCCGCACCTTTACCTTTATTAACAGGATGCTTTTCAAGTATCATATCATGACTGCCATTATCTGCAATATATTCTTGAATAACAGTATAAGTAGTATCAGAAGAGCAGTCGTCAACTATTATTATCTCTTTGGCAATATTATGTATCAGAGATACATTTTTTACCTTGTCGAGTAAAAGGTGTATAGTGTTGGCTTCGTTATAAACCGGTATAATTACAGAAAGCTTAAACATGTTTAGTATGCTTTTGATGTGTTTTAGATCTTTCACTGTAAAACTTTGCCATTAACAGCAGTACGGCAGGAAAGAAGATTATTGTAAAACGGTCACCCTCAAAGCAGGAAACGCCCGAAATAAGAAGCGTGTATAGTATGTAAAAACTGATTATGCTGTAAAAGGGTGAGGTTTTATATGACTTAAATAAATACAGGATTGCAAGTAAAAAACCGGAAACTGAAAAAAACAAATTCTGGATTCTGCTGGTTAAAAGCATTCCCCGTCTTAAAAACTGGTAATAGCTTTTATTGTAAACATTACTAAACACATTTAAAGATGTGCTATTGGTGGTAATGTTGTTCCACAGGTTAGTAAAATAGGCTTTTACCAGGTTAATTTTGTTATTCTTTAATTGTTCTTTTACATCTGCCTGCGCAACTTTTTTTGCCTCATGGTAACTCAGGCTGAATAAGTAAGGCATCCTCGGATTTTCATATTTAGTAAAAGTTTCTCCTTTGCTGTAAAGAAATGCCCTTGTACCAATATAGTTGTAAAGCGTAACATTGTCAATATAGCTTATGGTGAAGTCGCCATAATCTTTTTTTACCATAGCACACTGAATATAAATAAGCATACCAAATGCATATATAATTAGTGCTGAGGGTTTTAAAGCATGTTTGAACAGCGGCTTTATAAAAAATAAAATTGCTATAATACTTAAATACTTTGCCCCGGGTTTAATTAATACCGATGCCAGTAAAACAGCAATTGCAAAAGCAAGGTAACGGAACGTTTTGGTGTGATACCATTTATTTATCAGGTAAAAAGTAAGCAGCATACAAAACGTAAACAGGGCTTCTGTGAGTAAATGAAAGACTATAAATGCACACCCTACGAGAGTAAAAAACACTAATGTAAAATAAAAAGCTTTCCGCTCGGGGAGTATGTTTTTTATCAGGCTAAAGAGCAATAATGAGGAACCAAGCCATGAAATTACATTTACAAAAAAGCTAAATGTATAAACAGCGCTGTCTCCTAAGCCAAACAGGTACGGAATGCCTGTTATTGCCGACATAACTAACGGGCGGTACGGGTGTGATTTTAAATCGTGGTATAAAAAACTTGCAGCCTCACGATAATTATCAGAGTCGGGAAAAATAAAAGTCTGTGCACTAACATCTAAGGCAAAATATAAAAAGGCTACCCAAAGTAAGCTAATAGTAGTTAATACATAATAAAAATTCCTGCCTTTTAATTCCATTTAAGCGAATCAACATTAATTCCTGCAAATAAACAACATTCGCTTTATAAATAGTATGAAAGGGCATTTAAAACTATGTATAAAGTATTTTTTAACGAGAGATAGCTGCCAAAAATATTTAGTATTTCCATAACAATAATTGTGATTATGCTAACATGGCTGCCTCTATATATAGCTTAATTTCGTTTGAATAAGTAACAAAAACATAAATTCTAAACAACCTTAAATTATGAAGAAGACACCTTTTTTTAGTAAAATTTTTATGGGGGCGGCTGTGCTGTCGCTATCGTTAGGTATAGTTTCATGTAAAGACGACAAAAACGATCCTGCTGAAGTAGCTGAAGAGCAAAACGAAGAAAAATTTGATGATAATGAGGCCAAAGAAGATGACTCAGAATACCTTGTTATGGCTGCCGAAGTAGATATGAAAGAGATAGAGCTTGGAAAACTTGCCCAGCAGAAAGCTAATAACGCTGATGTAAAAGCGTACGGCCAGATGATGGTTACCGAGCACCAGAAAGCTTCTGATAAAACAAAAGAGCTTGCCCAGAAAATGAATGTATCACTGCCAATGGCACTTACAGAAAAAGGACAGGAAGCTTATGATGACCTGAATGACGAAACCGGAATGGATTTCGACAAGAAGTATATTGATATGATGGTTGACGGACATGAGAAAACTATTGACAAAATGGAAGATGCATCTGAAAATGCCAATAGCGAAGAAGTGAGGATGTGGGCTGCCAACATGCTGCCAACTTTAAGGCAACACCTTGACAGGGCTAAGCAGCTTAAAGACCAGATGGATAACAACAATATGTAATAGTAGTACAATAAATTGCTATGAGAAATCTTTTATATATAATTGCCGTTATACTTATTGTAGCCTGGGCTTTAGGAAGTTTTGCTTATCATGTGGGCAGTGCCCTTATACACTTGTTGCTTTTAGTAGCAATAGTAATGATATTGCTAAACTTCTTCCGGGGAAAAAGGCTGTAACATAAACAGTAAACATAAAAAGAAAGCCGCCTTAGTAAATACTGGGGCGGCTTTTTTAGTCATTAAATTATCTGGTTTTAGAAAGGATATGTGTTTTCTGCTACTATTTTTGCAGCAATGGTTTCCCTTAGTGCAACCACGTTTGGCAGGTTTGTATATTTTGTAAAGCGTTTTAATCCCATAAGCATCATCCGCTGCTCATCGCCTTCGGCAAAAGAAGCTATGCCTTCTTTACCTTTAGTATTAACAAGGTCAACAGCATGGTAAAGGTAAAGTTTAGCCATCGCAATCTGCTCTTTTGCATTATCCTCACCTTTAGATTTGGCAAGCTTTTCTGTACGTAGTATTGCAGATTCCGCCATGTAAATTTCTATTAGCATATCGGCGGCGGCCATAAGTAGTTGCTGGTGCTCTTCAAGGTCAGGCCCATACTTTTGTACAGCGCTGCCGGCAACCATTAAAAAGGCTTTCTTCAGCTTGACTATCATTTCTTTCTCTTCTGCAAAAAGCTCAGAATAGTCCGGAGTATCAAATGACGGTATGCCCATAAGCTCTTCCGCTACTTTCATGGCAGGGCCAAGCAGGTCAACATGGCCTTTCATAGCTTTTTTAATTAGCATCCCTACCGAAAGCATACGGTTTATCTCGTTCGTCCCTTCATAAATACGGGCTATCCTGGCATCTCTCCATGCACTTTCCATCGGGGTATCTTCGCTAAAGCCCATACCGCCAAAAATCTGGATACCTTCGTCAGAAGAATTTTGTATGTCTTCAGATACCGCTACTTTAAGTATAGAGCATTCAATGGCAAATTCCTCAACACCTTTAAGTTCAGCATCTTGGTGGGTTTCGCCGTTTGCAACACGTGCCGCAATTCGGTCTTCTATATTTTTAGCCGCGCGGTAGCTGGCACTTTCACCCGCATAGCAGCTTACAGCCATTTCTGCAAGCTTGGCGCGGATAGCTCCAAAGTTGGCTATCGGCGTTTTAAACTGTACCCTTTCATTCGCATACTTTACCGAGTTAGTAATTGTGCGGCGCTGTGCATCAAGGCAGGCAGCGGCAAGTTTAATACGGCCCACATTAAGCGCATTCATGGCTATTTTAAAGCCATTGCCACGCTCACTCAGCATATTTTCTACAGGCACTTTGGTCTCGTTAAAGAAAACCTGGCGGGTAGAAGAGGCCCTTATGCCCAGTTTATGTTCTTCCTCGCCAAGCGAAATTCCGTTTTCAGGGTCATTCTGTACGATAAATCCGGTAATATTCTTATCATCTTCTATACGGGCAAATACTATGAACAGGTTGCAGAATCCGGCGTTTGATATCCACATTTTTTGCCCTGTAATTTTATAATGTGTACCATCTTCAGAAAGTACTGCTTTTGTTTTGCCTGAATTGGCATCGCTGCCCGCTCCCGGCTCTGTAAGGCAATAGGCGCCAAACCATTCGCCCGAGGCCAGTTTTGGTACATATTTTTGTTTTTGCTCCTCGGTACCGTAAAGGGTTATTGGCATAGTACCAATACCCGTATGCGCACCAAATGCAGTAGAGAAAGAACCTGTGGCCCCGCTGATGTAATCGCATACCAGCATAGTGCTTACAAAGCCCATCCCCAGTCCGCCATATTCTTCGGGCACGGCAACACCAAGAAAGCCAAGCTCTCCTGCCTTGCGCATGGTTTCTTCAGTAAAGGCATAATCTTTCTTTTCAAAACGTTCTTTGTTAGGCCACAGTTCGCGGTCTACAAACTCCTTAACAGAGTCGCGCATCATTAACTGCTCTTCCGAGAAATCCTCGGGAGTAAAAATATCTTCGGCTTTTGTTTCCTTTACAAGGAACTGGCCACCTCTGGTAATTTGTTTTTCTTCTGTTTCCATGATTAGATTTTTTAGATAATAGAGAATAGATAAAAGACCTGCTAAGGGGCCAATGTGTTTTGGAAACTCATTGTCATTCTCTGAAATTCTTCAATTTTATTTTCAATAATTTTTGTGACGTCTTCAGAAATGTAATTCCTGTGAAATGCTAATAGCGTTTGTGTATGAAGTTCGATTGACGAACCCAGCGATATATCAATAAAATGACGAAATGATTTGCTAGTTCGGCTGGAGCCTTCTGCTATATTTGACGGGATAGAAAATGCACATCTGTCCATTTGCGACTTCAAACCAAATTTCTCATGAGAAGGAAAGGTATCGGTTGTATCTAAAATAAGTTTAGCCAAGTCCATACCGTTTTCCCAAATTTTCAGCTTTTTAAAGTTATGCCGTTTATATTCACTCATGATGTCTATTATCTCTTATCTATTAGTCATTAAAAGTTAAAATACTTCATAAATCCCCGCAGCACCCTGGCCGGTACCTACACACATGGTTACCATGCCATATTTGTTGCCGCGGCGTTTCATTTCATCAAATAACTGAACCGATAGTTTTGCTCCGGTACAGCCCAGTGGGTGCCCTAAAGCAATAGCACCACCATTAACATTCAATATGTCAGTATTTATACCCAATTCGCGCACTACTGCAAGCGACTGCGATGCAAAGGCTTCGTTAAGTTCTATCAGCTCGATATCCTCAAGTTTTTTATCGGCAAGTTTTAGTGCCTTTGGTATGGCTTTTACAGGGCCTATACCCATTATTCTTGGCTCTACACCTGCTGCGGCATAGCTTACCAGCCTTGCTATCGGTTCAAGGTTAAGTTCTTTAACCATTTCTTCGCTCATAACCATTACAAAGGCGGCACCATCACTCATTTGCGATGAGGTTCCTGCCGTTACCGATCCATCAGCTGCAAAAACGGGTTTAAGCCTGCCAAGCGCCTCAACAGATGTGTCAGCCCTCGGGCCTTCATCTTTGGTTACCGTATAGCTTCTGGTGGCTTTTTTGCCGTTACCATCAACATAGGTTTCCTCAACGGTAATAGGTACTATCTGTCTGTCGAATTTGCCTTCGGCCTGTGCTTTAAGCGCTTTTTGGTGCGACTCATACCCAAACCTGTCCTGGTCTTCACGGCTTACATTATATTTTTTAGCAACTGCTTCTGCTGTAAGCCCCATACCCCAGTAATAATCTTCATGCCCGTTTTTGGCAGCCTGGTAGTCTGGCACCGGTTTGTAGCCACCCATTGGTATATAGCTCATGCTCTCGGCACCTCCTGCTATAATACAGTCGGCCATACCATTCTGTATCTTGGCTGTGGCTATAGCTATGGTTTCAAGCCCCGAAGCACAATAACGATTTACCGTTACACCCGGAACATCTTCCACCTTAAGCCCCATAAGCGAAATAAGGCGGGCAAAGTTCAATCCCTGCTCGGCTTCGGGCATGGCATTACCTACAATAACGTCGTCTATCCTTGTCTTATCCAGTTGCGGAAGCTCATCCATCATATACTGGATTGTCTCTGCTGCAAGCTCATCCGGCCTCTTGAACCGGAATACCCCTTTGGGCGCTTTGCCTACCGCTGTACGATAAGCCTTAACTATGTATGCTGTTTTCATGTTGTATTAAGAATTAAGTACAAAGTATTAAGAATCCTGAAGTACTTGCTTTAAACTTCGTTGTAAGGCGAAGCTCATATTACAGACTTCTACAAGATCATTAACTATGTTGGTGATTGTATTTTCTTCAATATAATTAAGTCGCTTTAATAGTATCAATTGTGTAATAAGTTCAAATGCAGAGCCGTTTGCAATACCCAAAAAATGAATAAACTCTTTTTTTGAATTCCTTCCCGAACCTTCAGCAATATTTGAAGGAATCGAAACAGCACATTTTTTTATTTGGTGTACCAAATTGTATTTTTCATCAGTAGGAATATTTACCGACATATTATAAACTTTTTCAGCAATATCCATTGATTTCTGCCATATCTTTAGTTTTTCGAACTGATGCATTTGCTGTCTTTGTACTTAATACTTTATACTTGATACTAATTTAATTTCTCAATGGTTTCCCCTTAGTCAGCATATGCTGAATTCTTTCCAGAGTTTTTCTTTCTCCGCATAGCGAAAGGAATGCCTCACGCTCCAGGTCAAGCAGGTATTGCTCACTCACAAAAGTAGATTCGCTCAGGTCACCTCCTGCCATTACATAGGCCAGCTTGTTGGCAATCTTTTTGTCGTGTTCGCTAATGTAGTTACCTGCTTCCATACTGTCTGTCCCCACAAGGAACATACCCAGTGCTTGTTTACCAAGTACTTTTACATCGGTGCGTTTTATTGGCTGTGTGTAACCCGCTTCGGCAAGAAGTTTTGCGTACTTTTTAGCTTCGGCAAGCTGCCTGTCTTTATTTACCACAATAATATCTTTTCCTTTTTGCAGTATGCCGGTATCAAAAGCTTCATAAGCCGAGGTAGATACCTTTGCCATAGCTACAGCGAGGAAGTATTCCTGTAACACATTAAGCTCCACATCATTTTTATGAAAGTTATCCGCAGCGCGCAGCGCCATCTCTTTAGAGCCGCCGCCGCCCGGTATAACGCCTACACCAAACTCCACAAGGCCAATATAGGTTTCGGCTGCTGCCACAACCTTATCGGCGTGCATGCTCATTTCGCAGCCACCGCCCAGCGTCATGCCGTGTGGTGCAACAACTACTGGAATAGCCGAGTAGCGCACACGCATCATTGTGTCCTGGAACATTTTGATGGCCATATTCAGTTCATCATATTCCTGCTCTACTGCCATCATAAATATCATACCGATATTAGCGCCCACGCTAAAGTTGGCAGCCTGATTGCCTATTACAAGCCCGTCATATTCTTTCTCGGCAAGGTCTATGGCTTTGTTGATGCCCTGTAGCACACCACCGCCAATAGTATTCATCTTAGAACGGAACTCAAGGTTAAGGATACCATCGCCCAAATCCTGTATTACAGCATCGCTGTTGCTCCATACCTTTTTGCTTTCGCGGATGTTGTTCAGGATGATAAAGGCATCCTGTCCCGGTACTTTTTGCTGCGATTTAGATTGCAGGTCGTAATAATAAGTATTGCCCTCTTTTACGGTATAGAAACTGCTGTTGCCGGAGGCCAGCATATCATTAACCCATTGTGGGGGTTCAAGCCCTTCAGCTTTTATTATTTCGATACCTTTTTCTACGCCAACGGCATCCCAAATTTCAAACGGGCCGTTTTCCCAGCCAAAACCGGCTTTCATGGCATCGTCTATTTTATATAGGTCGTCTGTAATTTCAGGAATGCGGTGCGACACATAAGCAAACATCCCCGCAAAGTTTTTACGGTAAAAATCACCGGCCTTGTCAGTGCCTTTCACAAGAACTTTAAAGCGGTCTATCGGCCTGTCTATGGTCTTGGTTTGCTCAAGAGTGGCAAAAGAAGCTTTTTTCTGAGGTCGGTATTCCAGCGTATCAAGGTCGAGCGCCAAGATATCTTTATCTACTTTTTTATAGAAGCCCTGACCGGTTTTGCTGCCCAGCCATTTGTTATCCATCATTTTGCTGATGAACTCCGGCAACTTAAATAAATCGTGCTGCTCATCATCCGGTACATTTTCATATAGCCCGTTGGCAACATGTACCAGCGTATCAAGCCCTACAACATCTACCGTGCGGAAGGTTGCCGACTTTGGCCTGCCAATAACAGGCCCCGTTAGTTTATCAACTTCTTCTATAGTAAGCCCCATTTCCTTAACCTGGTGAAAAAGGCTCATGATGCCATAAATACCAATACGGTTACCAATAAATGCAGGGGTATCTTTAGCTACTACCGAGGTTTTACCCAGGAATTTTTCGCCGTAGTTATTTAAAAAGTCCAGCACTTCCTGAGAGGTTTCAGGGCCCGGAATGATTTCGAAAAGTTTAAGATAACGCGGCGGGTTAAAGAAGTGTGTGCCGCAAAAATGCTTTTTAAAATCTTCGCTGCGGCCTTCGCTCATAAAGTGGATAGGAATGCCAGAGGTGTTGGAAGTTATCAGTGTGCCCGGCCTGCGGTGTTTTTCTACCTGCTCAAACACTTTTTGTTTAATGTCGAGCCTTTCTACCACAACTTCAATTATCCAGTCGGCTTCGGCAATTTTAGGCATATCATCATCCATGTTGCCTGTTTTAATGCGCGATGCAAATTTTTGGTGGTAAATAGGAGAGGGTTTCGATTTCAGCGCATTTGCCAAATGCTCGTTTACTATGCGGTTCTTTACGGCTTTGTCCTGTAACGACAGGCCTTTTTTCTGCTCCGCTTCGGTAAGTTCTTTAGGGGCAATGTCAAGTAAAAGCACTTCGACCCCAATGTTGGCAAAATGGCAGGCAATGCCTGAACCCATAATACCCGAACCTAAAACGGCAACCTTTTTAATTATGCGTTTCATGTTTCATTTATAGTTTTTTGGTTAGGCTTATAAGCCTGTTATTTGGTATTAGCTGTTGTTTCTTCATTGTTAAACACCTGCTTTTCAGAAATCAGGTTGTTTATAAGCTCGGCCACCTCTATAAAGTGATCCATTTTTTCCTGAGATATATGTTGTTTTACTACCTCATTAAATTTTAAAACCGTGTTCTTGGAAAGCTCCCTTTTTTCGAGCCCCAGCCGGGTGAGCTTTATTATTACTCCCCTGCCGTCAACGGGGTTCTTCTTGCGTACTATAAGCCCTTTGTCTTCCATCGATTTTAAGGTTCGCGTAAGGCTTGTTGGCTCCATACCCATCTGTGGCCCCAGGGCGGTAGATGATATGCCGTTCTCTTTATCAATAGATAACAGGGCAAAGCCTATAGACATGGTTGCGCCATATTTACCGGCTTCCTCATTATACATCCGGGCTACTGCCTGCCATGTGGCCCTCAGTATATAGTCAATTGTCTTCTCTTTCATGTAGCTGTGTTTTTCAAAGATAAGAAAAATTTAGTATGCACGCATATTAAATTTAAGTTTTTATTTTAAATAATTATTAAGAATGTTATTTGTTTAATGATGCTTTCCTGTAAATATAGCAATAAAAGCCCAATTTATACCAATAAAATACCCCTTAAGCATATGCCTAAGGGGTACACAACTAACTAAACTAAATGTATGAAAAACGTTCCTTGATTGATGGAAAGGAAACTCTTGATTAAAACATGCCGCCGCTGCTTTGCTTGGTGTTATCATCGCGCTGCCTGCGTTGCATGGCCCTGTTTTTGCCGCCGCCAAAACGGTAGTTTATACCAAAATAAACGGTGCGGCTCTCCCAGCGGAATTCGCCGGTTTGAGGGAAAGGGTCGGTACCATCAAAACCATATCGCATGGTATTGAACATATCATTAAACCTGACGCTTATAGACATCTGGTTGTCCAGAAGTGTGTACCGCGCGCCTGAGTCTATCTTATACATCTCTTTACTGTCATTCTGCACACCATCTACCGCGCCACGGTAAAACCCGAACAGTAGGAAACTTAACCTGTCATTTACCCTGAAGTTACTGTTAAGCCTTGCATTAAATGCAGCTACATCTACTTCTTTAATAACAGTCTCGTATTCATCTGTAGTGCCGGGCACAAGCTGCGCTACCGCACCTTTTTGTGAAATACTGCTAAAATCTACTGCGGGCTGTATATCCCACCATTTTGCAATCTTATAATTAGCGGAAACATCAAACCCGTAAGAGGTATTGCGGTCAAAATTATCAAAGCTCATAATAAGGTCCTGTGTGTTCTCTGTTGTTTCGTCAGGAAACAGCACACGGCTTATCTCGTTGTTTATAAACCTGTAAAAAACACCTGCCGTTACCGAAGATCCTTCCCCGAACATCTTGGTGTAATTCATTTCGACTGAGCTGGTAAACTGCGGTTCGAGGAACTGGTTGCCATACGACGTAAGCAATGGTGTTGCAAATTCCCTTATGGGCTTTGTCTGCTCAAGGCTCGGCCTGTCCACACGGCGGCTGTAGCTTAACTGGAACATATTGTTCTGATCGGGCGAATACGTTAAATATGCCGAAGGGTAAACGGTTATATACTCATCTGTAAACGTTATTTCTCCCCGGTTGAAGTTGGCTTCTGCTTTGTAGCTTTCAAAGCGTGCGCCGAGCTGGTAGCTTATCTTCTCAAATTTCTGCCCAAAGGTTGCATATGCCGAATAGATGTTCATGTCATACGTATAGTGCGAATCCTGCAGCGTTGGGTTAGGGCCTGAGTAGGTAGTGTCATAGGTGTTTTCGTTACCTATTATCCTTGCCTCGGCACCCAGTTCGAGTGTCGATCTTTCATTTATCGGATTTACATAGTCCAGGTTCAGGGTTATGTTTTCGCCTTCATCAACTATGTTGTCGTTATATTCGCTGGTTTCAGTTCCTTCTGTAGTAGAGAACACGGCATCCTGAGTGCCGCGTGCATCGTTATAATTACCTTCAAAATCAAGTGTGTGGCCTTCCTTCGCAAATTTATGCTTATAAGCAAGGTTATAGGTGTTATTACGGTTGTCGCTGTCGTATCGTGTAATTTGGCTTATATCATTAAAACCGGAGTTGTCAGGATACATAATATCTACACCCACAATGCCAAGCCCGGTGCCATAATTTTGGTTGGTATAAACAGACAACGTATTGTTATCATTTATATAATAGTCCATCCCGAATTTACCCAGATAGCCTTCGTTGTCATTACTGATGTCAATGATCTGGCGTGAATTTACATCTTCGCGAAAAACGTTACCATCATTAAAGTATCTCCCGAAGTTAGAGCCTACGTTGCTAAAGAAGTTGACTTTGCCCACACGGTAGTTCATATCCAGCGAGTTATTATATTTCGGTTCTTCACCAAAGGTTATACCTGCATTAAAGTTACCGTTAAAACCGTTGTTGGTGTTCTTGTGCAGTATAATGTTAATGATACCACTCATACCCTCCGGGTTGTACTTGGCGCTGGGGTTGGTAATAAGCTCTATCTTTTTTATAGAGGTGCTGGGTATTTGCTTTAAAAGCTGCGCAGGGTCTATATTGGTAGGGCGTCCGTCTACCAGTATCCGCACATTCTGGTTACCACGCAAGGAAATATTGCCGTCCTGGTCAACATTTACCGTCGGTATGTTATTCATGATCTCTGATGCCGTACCGCCTGCGGTGGTAAGGTCGCGCCCTACAGTTATCACTTTACGGTCGAGTTTTTGCTCGATGGTAGAAACCTCTTTTACTATTTCTACCTCGTTAAGCGTAGTAGCCTCTTCCTCTATAACAATTGTACCAAGGCTTGTGTTCCTGTCTGTTTCTGTAAGTTTTGCAGTAAATGTCTGGGTTTTATAGCCCATAAACTGCACTTCCACAGTATAGGTTTTAAGCGGCAGGTTTTTAATCTCGAATGTGCCGTTATCGGCAGTTATGGCTCCTGTTACCGTTGTGCCGTTTTCTTTAACTACTATGCTTACATAGGGCAATGGCTGTGCAGTTGCTTTGTCGTTAATTTTTCCTGAAATGCTGCCCGCATTTTGGGCATAAAGAGTAATGCTCCCGAAAAGGAACACTAACAGTAGTCTGAAATACATGCTCGTTTAATTGATTGATGATTGATTGATACCCATAAGACAACAACAACAGCCATTTGTTACAGGTATCACACAAAAAAATAAAAATATTTTTTGCATCAGGCTTAACAAATTTTTTAAACGCTCGCCTTTCAGGGTGTTGGTAAATTATGTTTATCTTTGCACGCTTAAAAAACAAAGTAAAATGGCATTATCACAAATTTTAACTTCGCACATCGAAAAGGCCGTGCAGGCGTTGTTTGGTATCACTATTGAAAAAGTAGAGTTACAGGCAACCCGAAGGGAGTTTGAAGGTGATATTACCATGGTTATTTTTCCGCTTTTAAAGCAGGTAAAAGGTAACCCTGCCGAACTTGGCAATAAAATAGGGGAGTACCTTACCGAGAATTCGGGTATAGCCGAGCGGTTTAATGTAGTTTCGGGTTTTCTTAATATTGTTATATCCGATGCTTATTACATTAACTTGTTCAATACCATAAAAGACAACGAGTCTTTTGGTTTTGAAGTACCGGCGCAAGATGGCAAGGCTGTAATGGTGGAGTATGCCTCGCCTAACACCAACAAACCGCTGCATTTGGGGCACGTGCGTAATGTGCTGTTAGGTTATTCTGTGGCTGAGATACTAAAGGCTTCCGGTAAAAAAGTGTATAAAACCCAGATAATAAACGACAGGGGCATCCACATCTGTAAGAGCATGCTGGCTTACCAAAAATTCGGGCATGGTGAAACGCCTGATAGTGCCGGGGTTAAAGGCGACAAGCTGGTGGGTAATTATTATGTGGAGTTTGATAAAGCATATAAAAGAGAAATAGAAGCGCTTAAAGCCGAAGGTAAAACGGAGGAAGAAGCCAAGAAAGCAGCACCTGTTTTGCTTGAAGCCCAGGAAATGCTCCGCAAATGGGAAGCAGGCGACACTGAAGTTGTAGCCCTTTGGGAACAAATGAACGGATGGGTATATGAGGGCTTTAACGAAACCTATAAAAACATAGGTGTTGACTTTGATAAGAATTACTACGAAAGCAATACGTACCTTTTAGGTAAAGATGTTGTGGCGGAAGGGCTAGAGAAGGGCGTATTTGAAAAAGATCCTGACGGCTCTGTATGGATAGACCTTACGGCAGACGGCCTTGACCGTAAAATAGTATTACGCTCGGACGGGACGGCGGTTTATATGACGCAGGATATTGGTACTGCCATACAAAGGGTTAAAGATTTTCCTGATGTGGGCGGTATGGTATATACTGTGGGTAATGAACAGGATTACCACTTTAAAGTGCTTTTCCTTATACTGAAAAAATTGGGGTATGAGTGGGCCGACAGCCTGTACCACCTTAGCTATGGCATGGTGGATTTGCCTTCGGGTAAAATGAAAAGCCGTGAGGGTACCGTGGTAGATGCCGACGACCTTATGGCAGAAATGACCGCTACCGCTAAAGAAATATCTGAAGAACTGGGCAAGCTGGAAGGCTACTCTGACGAAGAAAAAGCAAGACTGCACAGGATAATAGGGATTGGGGCTTTAAAGTATTACATACTGAAAGTTGACCCTAAAAAACGAATACTGTTTGACCCGAAAGAGTCGGTAGACTTTGCAGGAAACACCGGGCCTTTTATACAATATACATATGCAAGGATACAGTCGTTGGTAAGGAAAGCCGGATTTGACTTTTCTGTAGCACTTGCTCCTGAAGCTATTACCCTGCATGAAAAAGAAAAAGAGCTGCTGAAGCTGCTGGCACAGTACCCGGATGTTATACAAAACGCAGCCGATAGCCACAGCCCTGCGCTTATAGCCAACTATACGTATGACCTGGTTAAAGAATACAATTCTTTTTACCAAAGCGTACCTGTATTAGGAAGTGAAGTGATGAACGAAAAGATATTCCGCATACAGCTTTCCAAAAAAGTGGGCGATACCATTAAGTCAGCGTTTGGCCTTTTGGGTATTGGTGTGCCGGAAAGAATGTAATAAACCGCAAGTTTTGTGAAACCCAACAAGCCTTATTTTATACAGTCATTTGCTATTGTGGTACTATCCATAGCGGCATTAATGGTTTTTAAGCAATTTTTACCCCGCAGGATTTTTACCGAGTCGGCCCCCGCAGGTAAAAATGTTGTTATAGACAGCATGGTGCTTGAGGCAGTGCAGGATATAGATACTACAGAAATTGTAGCGGTAGAGGATACCCTTCAGGATAAAAAGATTGTATTTAAAAAAGAAAGAGGCATACAGTTTCCTCCCGAAACTTTTGAAGAATATAAAGGCTACCAGCACCTGATAGCTTTCTACGAAAAGCTGTTGCAACTCGAAACAAAGCAACAAGGTAAAGTGCGTATAGCTTATTTTGGTGACTCCATGACGGATGGCGACATGATAGTGAAAGACTTCCGTACCCAACTACAGGACCGTTTTGGCGGTGAGGGGGTTGGTTTTGTAAATATAACTTCAGAGTCGGCACCATCACGAAGCACACTTAAGCATGAATTCAGTTCCAACTGGAAAACGCTTTCATACCTTAACATAAAGCACCCTAAAAGCCCTTTTGGCGTAAACGGGCACGTGTTTTTTGTAAAGCACGATACTGTTAACCCTGTTTGGGTAAAGTATAAAGCCAACCGCTACCATAACCTGTTGCAGCTAAACAAGCCGGTGTTGTTTTATGGTAAATCGGGGAACGAGCAGGGCAGGGTAGCCATTATTACGGGCAACGACACTATTATAAAGCAGCTTGAGCCAAATAATGTAGTGAATACCATTAGCATTGCCCCTAATGATTTAAAATCGTTCAGGGCAGAGTTTATTGCTGCCGACTCCATACCCTTCTACGGTTTTAATTTTGACGATGGTAAAGGTGTGCATGTAGATAATTTTTCTAACAGGGGTAACTCAGGGCTGCCAATAACAACCTTTAATAAAAAGGTGATGCAGGCATTTAACGAAAAGCTGGGGTATGACCTTATTGTACTTCACTATGGCACCAATGTGCTTAACTACGGCTCTTATAATTACAAGTGGTATGAAAAGCGCATGGCAAGGGTTGTTGAGCATCTTAAAGAATGCTTTCCGGGTGTTGCTATACTGGTAGTTTCTACCGCTGATAAGTCTACTAAGTATGACTTAGAGATGAAAACCGACAGTGCTGTTGTGCCGCTAACGCTCGCACAAAAACGTTACGCCATACAGTCGGACGCTGCTTATGTAAACCTGTTTAGCCTTATGGGTGGTGAAGGCGCTATGGTTAAATGGGTGGAAGATGCACCTGCACTTGCCAATAAAGACTATACGCACTTTAATTTCAGGGGTTCAGAAAAAATAGGCGGGCTTATTTACGGTCAACTAAGCGAAGGCTATGAGCTGTATAAGAAACTAAAAGGTATTAAACCGAAGCCAAAAAACCGCAAGCCCCTGATAAAAAAGGATACCCTTAACCGCAAAAAAGATACTATACATGCTGAATAAATACCTGTTGCTTATTTTTACGCTTGTTGCTACAGGTGTGGCTGCGCAGGTTGATACTACAGAAGTGGTTATAGACAGTGTGGTTACCGATACTTCGGGCATAGAGATGGGAGATAATAATATCATTACCAACACTTCGGCGCTTAATCTTTTTTTCGAGAAGCTGCGGTTTCTGGAAGAAGAGAAGACGGGACACATTAATATTGTGCACATTGGCGACAGCCACATACAGGCCGATATTATTACAGGTACCATTCGTAAAAAATTACAGGCGCGCTTTGGCAACGGTGGTGTAGGGTTTTCGTTTCCGCACAGGCTGGCTAAAACTAACGGCAGCCCTTATGTAAAATACAGCAGTAACATCAGTTGGGACAGCCGCCGCAATATTTACCCCGCAGAGCAGGGCATGGAGGTTGGGCTTAGCGGTATTGCGCTTAAAGCAAAAGAAAGTTTTGTGGTAGAAGCTACCGTTCGCGATACCGGCTATTGTTTTAATACGGTCAGGATAATTACTCCGCACAATATACCGTGTATAGACATTGCCACAAGTTCTAAAACCATTGTGATGGAATCTTCCGAGCCTAAAAAGATTACCCATAAAATTAAGAGCGGGGAGGTTTTATCCATCATTGCTAATAAATATGGCACCAGTGTTTCGGCAATAAAAAAGCTTAACGGATTACGTTCTGACAACATCAGGGCAGGTAAAACATTAAAAATACCTACCAGCCAGATGGAAAAAAGAGAGATAAAGCGCAGCGAATTTATCCCTTTGCCACTGGCTACAGATACTATTTCCAATTATTATTACAGTAAAGAGCCTGTTTCTAAAATTTACCTGCTGCCGGGAGAGGGGCTTAACGAATATCACCTTAATGGTTTAGTTCTTGAAAAAGATACTCCGGGAATTCTGTACCACAGCATCGGTGTTAATGGCGCTAAAGCATCTGATTATAATAAATATCCTTTGTTTTTTGAACAGACAGAAACTTTGCAGCCCGATCTTATAGTGATAGCGCTCGGTACCAACGAGTCTTTTGATAAGATGGAAGCACAGGCTTACACAGAGCAGCTAAATCTATTTATTGAAAATATACGTGCGGCTAACCCGGGTGCCTGCCTGCTGGTTATGACGCCCCCGCCATCATTATTTAAGCGCAGGTATCCTAATACCTTTGTGGCTGCTTATGCTAAAAGCATACTCACACAGGAAACAGACAAGAATTATGCATCGTGGGATATGTTCTCAGAAATGGGAGGATTGTATGGCGTAGATAAAAATGCTGCAAAGGGAATGATGTCTTCAGACAGGGTGCATTATTCGGTGCAGGGTTACCAAAAGCAGGGCGAACTGTTTACCGAAGCTTTTTTAAAAGCATTTGATAATTTTAAATCCAACAACTAAAATGCAGTGGAATAATATTTTACCGGAGGTAAAATGGGAGGATGCAGTAGCTTGGTTCACTTATGATCCGGGCCGGCCTTTGCTGTTTAACACAGGCTTATTTTTAGGGCTGTTTGTTGTTTTTTATGCTATCTACCTTTTGCTGCGCAAAACCTTTTACCTGCGTATATTTTATGTAATTGCATTCTCGCTTTTCTTTTACTATAAGTCGAGCGGTATGTATTTCCTGCTGTTGCTGTTTACTTCTGTTTTAGATTATACCCTTAGCTACTTCCTGTACCGGGAAACAAGGGAGATGCAGCGTAAAATATACCTGTGGTTTAGTGTTATAGTAAACCTGAGTTTTTTAGCATACTTTAAATATACCAACTTTTTAATAGGTAACTATAATGACCTGTTTGGAGGGAAATTCGCCTTTTATGATGTTATACTCCCTGTTGGTATTTCATTTTATACCTTTCAGTCCATAAGCTACACGATAGAAATTTACCGTAAGGAAATAACACCTGCTAAGAGTTTCCCTGATTATCTTTTCTTTGTGTCGTTCTTCCCGCAGCTTGTGGCAGGCCCTATAGTAAGGGCAAAGGATTTTATCCCTAAAATATATGAAAAGCTAACTATAACAAAAGAAGAGGTAAACTATGGCCTTTTCCTTATTATTGGCGGCCTTATCAAAAAAACGGTAATATCCGATTATATATCGGTAAACTTTGTTGACAGGGTTTTTGATTCGCCCAACAGTTACACCGCTTTTGAAAACCTTATGGCTACTTATGGCTACACCATACAGATATATTGCGACTTTTCAGGGTATAGTGATATGGCTATCGGTATAGCGCTGCTGCTTGGTTTCGAGCTTCCGCCTAACTTCCACACACCCTATAAATCGGGAAGCATAACTGAGTTTTGGCGCAGGTGGCACATTTCATTATCAACATGGTTAAAAGATTTTCTATATATCTCAGTAGGTGGTAATCGAAGAGGCTCTTTCGGAGGTTTCTTTTTCCCTGCAGTATTTTTTATTGCCGTTATAGCATGGGGTGTGGCCAACTTAAATGTAAGTATATGGCCTTTAATAACAGCCGGTAGTGCCTTCGGACTTTTTGTGTTATCATTTCTTTTGGCTAAAGACAGGCAAAAAACGCTTGTTACCAATGTAAACCTGTTAACCACCATGCTGCTGGGCGGGTTATGGCATGGTGCCAGTCTCAGGTTTATAGTTTGGGGTGCTTTGCACGGTATTGGCCTGGCAGTACATAAATTATT
This sequence comes from Flavobacterium sp., assembly GCF_024305175.1. Classification (GTDB taxonomy): domain Bacteria; phylum Bacteroidota; class Bacteroidia; order Flavobacteriales; family Flavobacteriaceae; genus Flavobacterium. The sequence continues at coordinate 27,522 of NZ_JAMWYY010000012.1, read as the reverse complement.
TTCTGAATTCTTTCCAACCCCGAAAGGGAAAGGCGGAAACCGTTTGTGGCATTTTATATCGGTAGTGATAACATTTCATTTTGTTGCGTTTTGCTGGATATTTTTCCGTGCTAAAGATTTTACAATTGCGCTTGATGTTATTCAGAATATCGGTAAAGTAACCTTTAACCCTGCACAGTGGGAAACCATCATAATGGGTTATAAGAATGTATTCATTTTGATGTTTATTGGTTATGTGTGGCACTTTTTACCCGAAAATATTATCAATGCCATGAAGCAGGCCTTTTACAGGACACCGCTTGCGGGTAAGGCAGTAATATTGGGCTTTGTGTACTGGCTTGTTTATGCCGCAGCCTCAGCCGGGCCTCAGCCATTTATATATTTTCAGTTTTAAATATAACATTCTTACATTAAAAAGTTGTTTTAATAGTAAAGTACAGTTTAATATAGGTAAATGATTAAGGTTTTATTGGAAAATTTCTTAAATTTCACGCCTAAAACTAAACTTTATGAAGAAAACACTACTCAACTTGTTTTTAGGTTTTGCCATGTTTGCAGCCGCAGGCGTGCAGGCTCAGGAACCATACAATCTTACTGTTTTTGACCAGGCTGTTTACTACGGTATGTATGAAGCGACCGTAAGCGAGCCAATTCCGCCGGGAGCCATAAGGAACAGCAACTCATCTTATGGTAAGAAACTTACCGAAGAGCAACTGGCATCTTTCGGCAACAAATTAACCATGACCGTTACCCTTAATCCGCTTTGTGATAATTATGACAGGATAGGGAATGTAAATATGGTTTTGGCACCAAAAGGAGCAGATACTTACGTATACAATGAGGTAGAGCGTATCGAGATAGGACGTTTTATTACCCCGTTTATGGATATGACGGTAACAAACCCTAACTCTGTTCCTTATGTATATCAGGTGGATAACCTTACGCATATTTTTCATGATGAGAGTATAACATCACAGTATGATATTTGGATTGAGCTTGAGGTATATGGCTATCAGGGCGGCCCCGGCCAGGGTGGCGCTGCAGTAGAAATACCGGGCTGTCAGGGAAGAAATGATGTATATATGGGCACACTTGAGTTCTCATCTACATTTGACCCGAACCTTGTTGCCGAGAATAACTTCTTTTTGCCATTATCGTATAAATATGAGCTTAAGAATTACACCCTTGACGGAACTGATATATTAGGCGAAACGGTGCGTACCATCAACTTTACACTGGAGCAGGATGTACCAAATGCAAAGCTTTATCTGATAACATCAAACCACGGCTCAAATTCTGGCGGTGAAGAATATGTAAGGCGTAACCATTTTATTTACTTTGATAACCAGCTTATGTTAACTTATAAGCCGGGCGGCGTATCGTGTGTGCCGTTTTTCAACTATAATACACAACCAAGCTGTATTTATTATGACTGCTCTACCAATCCTGCATACCCGAGGCCTGATACAAATGCTGCATGGTCGTGGAATAACTGGTGCCCTGGTGATAAAATTCCAATCCGAACCATATCACTGGGCGACCTTACAGCAGGAGAGCATAGCTTTAAAATAGATGTTCCGGATGCTGTTTTCGCAGGAGGGCAGGGCTATTTCCCGATGTCTGTTTACTTGCAGGGCTTTGCACAGCCGCTTTCAGCCGTAAGCTTTGACAATACCGATTTTAGCGTATATCCTAACCCTGTTGCAGATGTTGTTACTGTTGTGGCTGACGCCGAAGTTAGCAGCTTAGAAGTATTAAATACATTAGGCCAGCAGGTGTTTAAAGGTACATCCAAACAGGCAAACCTTTCGGGGCTTGAATCAGGCATATATGTGGTTAAGGCTACATTTACAAACGGTAAGGTAGCTACCCGCAAAATTGTAAAAGAATAATGTTTGAGTTATAATCCGGCTAAAAAAGTAAAGCCTGCTGTAAAAGCAGGCTTTTTTATTTATTAAAAGCTGATTCTTATAAGTGCATTGGGTGTGCGCTCCAAAGCAAAAGTATTAATACGCTCAATCTCATCTTCGGCATTTATACGGTAGTAACGGTTAAGGATGTTACTGCGGTTAAAAATGTTCAGTACAGAAAGCCCGAACTGTGCACGCACCTTAGGTGTAATATGCCATAGATATGATGCAGAGAAATTAACCTGAAAAAAATCGCTGAGGTTATCGGTATTGGGATATTCATAAAATATAGATGGGTTACCCTCATTATCATATATAGGCACGTTAAGTAACGGATCTGTTGTTGGGCGGCCTGTAAACCATCGCGAACCTATTGCTATTTTAAAGTTGTTCCATTCATATATAGCCGCCGTGTTTACGGCATGGCTGATTTCATAATTGTTAGAGAATTTTTCGGGCTGCACGTCATCAAACCTGTAACGGTTATCATTCCAGCTGTAGCTTAGCCATGTGTAGAAGTTTTTAAACTGGCGCTGTATTAAAAATTCTGAACCAAAAACCCTGTAACTGCCTTTGGCCTGTATTTGCTCCAACTGGTTCTGGAACGACTGGCTATAGGTAGTTATGCCATTTACTTTTTTATAAAAGTTATCGAGAGATACCAGCCATCCTTTATCTTTATAACTTATGCCAACAGATACCTGGCTGCTGCGCTGTACCGGCACATCTATATCATTGGCAAGTACCCATCGCCTTTTTTCGATGCCTAAAAAATCATTTTGCAGTTCTACCACCTGAGAGGTGGTCTGGCTTTTCTGCTCTGCAAGCAGCTCTGCCTGCCATGCATGGTCTATAATATAATTAAACTGCAGCCTGGGCTCAATATAAATGGTTTTAAGTTGCTCTATATAGTTAATGCGAAGGCCCGCACGTGCATATATTTTCTCTACTTCAGGATTATGCTCCAATTCACCAATAAACGCATGGGTGCGCAGTACCTGGTTTACACTGCGGTCTATAGCCGGAGAATCAGAAATATCAATATTATCAATCTCTGTCTGGTTAAACTGGTAACCTGTGTGTAGTGTGAATAAAGAAGTTAACTGGTTACTGTCTGAAAAGCGGAAGCCGCTGTCTTGTATTTTGTTTTCCTGGGTGGTAACAGTACCTGTTTCGAAAGACTGGTTAGTGCCATCTACATTATAATAGGATGAATATATACCGAATTTTGTACTGTGCGTTTCAGACCATTGGCTGTTAAAGTCAGCAGAAGCGCCAAATGTTTGCTGGTCAAGGTTACTGATAGAAGTTATAGTATTTGTTTGTGTAGTAGTGCCCTGTGTAAAATCGAGCTTGTTATTAATACCTATCAAATGTATAAATAGTTCGTGCCTGTCGGCAATTTCACGATGGTATTGTGCTGTAAAATCGTAAAAGTAAAATTCTTTGTCGCCCCTGTAATTAATATCTGTACTGTTTTGCAGTTGGGTAACAACCGTGTTCTGGAATATCCGTTGCGAATATTTATCATAGGTTGGGAAGTCAAGCAGGTCTGTAAACGAGCGCCTTGCAGATAATTCTATACCCGACTTTTCGTTAAGCTTAACTTTGGTATAAAAGTCGGCATTTATCATGTTACTGCCTATTGTGGTCTGCCCGTCCTCTACATCTGCTGAATGCGATGAAATATCAACTGCGCTTGATACACTTTCGCCGTAAAAAGCAGAGGTGCCGTTGCGTACAATTTTAATGTTATAGGCAATGTTTGGATTGATGGCAGAAATGAGCCCGAAGAAATGCCCCGTCTGGAAAAGGCGGATGCCATTCCACATAAAAAGGTTCTGGTCGTGTGTACCGCCGCGCACATTTATATTAGATACCGTTTCGTCAACGCTCATTATGCCGGGTAGCTGTTGCATGGCCAGCAGCACATCAGGCTCTGTAACACCGGGTAAAATACCAAACTTTTTAGGCTCTATGGTAAAACTTCCGTCTTTCTTTTTAGAGATACCAGTAGTTAAAAAGCGCTCGGTTATAACCTCGTCCAGTTGCATTACATCAAACAAGAGTGCTATTTTGAGGCAGTCTCCCGTAAAATCGGCAGTAGATACTGTTACAGCCTCATAACCTATATGTCCTATAATTATTTTTTCGGGAAGGGTGGTATTAAGCTCAAAATAACCATCTGCTCCTGTCACGATATTTTTCTCGTTATTAACCTGCACAGATGCATTTTCTATGGGCATGCCGGTTTCATCGGTAACGTATGCACAAAAGTTTTTTATATCGCGCTGCTTCGCTTTATAGATAACAATATATTCGCCCAGCTCTTTATAATTAAGCCCTGTGCGGTTGCTGATATAAACCAGCTTTGCACGTAGTGGTATTTCAGCTTCCGGCGGGTAAATACTATGCCCGAAGACATCATTTTCGGCATAACTGAATTTTACCTGGTGCTGTACAGCTATGGTATCAAGAATGCGCTTTAAGGGAATACTCTTTTTTTCGCCCTGCCCAAAAGTGCTGGAGGCGAAAAAAAAAATCGGCAGTAGTATAAGCAGTTCCCTAAAGCTTAATTTCATTCACGGGTAAGTATGATTTTATCACCTTCCCTTACAGATTTTAATTGGTAGGATAACTCTATTTGCTGCAGGGCGGTGTTTAAATCATTCATCTTAACGTGTCCATTATAAGGGCTGTAATCGCCTGCGGGCAGTGCAATATCAACTTTATACTGGCGCTCCATTTCAGCGATTACATTTTCCAGCTTTTCAGATTTAAATGCAACATCATATACTATCCATCCCGGTTGTGTTCCGTCAGCAGAAGGCTCGGCTATGTTTTTACCGTCTTCAAATATAACACTTTGCCCCGGAGTTAGCATAATATCCCTGCCTTTACTGCTTACTTTTACTTTACCTTCAAAGCAGCTTACATAAAAGCGGCCTTCCCTGGCCTTAACATTAAACTGCGTACCTACAACAGTTACAGTGCCCAGTGGTGTTACTACATCAAACTTTTCGCCTTTTGCAACCTTAAAAAAGGCCTCGCCTGTTAGCTGTACCTCACGGTTATTATTCCAGTTCCAGGTACGGAACTCCGCTTCAGATGCAGCGTTAAGCACTACAGTACTGTTATCAGGTAAAGAAAATTCTGTCCTTTCTCCTGCTGCTGCAATATGGTTAGTTGTCTGTGTTGCGTAGAAAAAGTAACCGACACCCAGCACTACAAATAATACGGCTGCTATGCGTGTAAACCATGGCGTAAGTTTCCTTACCGGCTTCGGTTCCCTGTTTTGCAGTACTTTTGTATATAATGCATCAATATCTGTTTTCGGTGCGGCAAGCTCAGCAGAATAATCTTTTATTTTCCTGTACGTTTCAAACTCAGGCGTAGCCATGAACTCTCTTAGTTCATTCTCATCCATGCTCCCTTCAAGCCATTTCGCCAGTTTTACATCTTCTTTCATTTTCATCCATTTTAGAGTATAACAGTTTAACTGTAAAAATCCCTACCTTATATTGTCAATTTGTTTCCTTAATTCTACCAACGCGCCATGAATGCGCTTTTCTACCGCTTTTACGCTTATGCCCAGTATGTCAGCAATTTCCTGGTACTTTTTCCCTTCTATACGGTGTAATAGAAATGCAGTACGTTGCGCTTCAGATAATCCTGCTATGGCATTTTGCAGCTTAACGCGAAACTGGTCTTCTTCCATTAAAAATTCAGGATTGTGCCCGTCTGTATGTACATGGGTATTTTTCTGTGCATATTGCAGCACTACTTTTTGGTGTGCAATATGGTTTAATGATGCGTTGTTAGCTACAGTATATAAAAAAGATTTGGCCTTTTCGGGCGGCACATCGGCACAATTCTGCCACAGCTTTACAAAAGCTTCCTGTGTTACGTCTTCAGCCTGATCTTCGTTACCAAATTTGTAATAAAGATAATTGCGCAGCGATTTGGCATGCTCTTTAAAGAATGCCGAAAACGTAATTTCTTCGCAAATACCTTTAACAGAAAGTTTTTTCATAGCGCATAAATATGGCTGTTAAATTATGAATTTTTTTCTGTGTGATGTAGTAAGGCTGTTTTTTAACATATACAATTCTAAATGATATTGCGCTAATTCTAAACTATTATCTACTTATACTCGTTTAACATTTTTATGTCTATAAACCCTACTACTTTTACAGCAGAATATTAATAACCTTTTTACGTTTACACAAAACTATTTACAATTTCAACATTATGAGAAGAGCGAATTTTTTAGCGGCGGGACTTATTTTTTTAGGATCACTTGTTTCATGCAGTTCGGACGACAGTAATGGTACTGTTAACAACGGAAGCTTGACAGAAGTGACTGACACGGCACAAAACGGGACATGGACTGTAACATTTTATGAAGATGACGGTAATAACGAAACCAATCATTTTCAGGGTTATACATTTACATTTGGAAACAACAGTGTTTTAACTGCAACCAACGGCACCAATACCTATACAGGCAGCTGGAGCGTTACCGACAGTAATAGCAGTGATGATGATGATAATGGCAGTAGCGACCTTGATTTTAATATTGCTTTTTCTACGCCGGCTTCTTTTGAAGACCTGACAGATGATTGGGATATACTGGAAATAAATGATAACACTATTAAACTAATCGACGTTAGTGGTGGTAACGGCGGTACCGATTATCTTACTTTTGAGAAGAACTAATTTAATTTTTGAGTTTAGAAATTTTGAGGGAAGCAATTGTTGCTTCCCTTTTTTTGTTAGTATTTGATATGTTAAAATTTTGTTAACCGGTAGGGTAAAGGTTTATTAGATTGTTTTAGTAGTACATTAAGTATTAAAAATATCTGCTTTTGCAGGATTTACAATATTATGAAAAAGAAATGCTGATGTATAGAGCCCCGAGGAGAACCGGCTAATGCGGCCGGTTTTTCCGGAGGGTAAAAGGTAAGGGCAGGAATTTCTTTTTAGTTATTAAAATATTCCTGATACTGTTTAGCCCTTGCCGAGTAAGCTGTTTCTCCATAAGCAAAGTTTTAGTTTGGCTTTCGGCAGGGACACAGTACAGAAAATTAAAATAGTTGTGTTTTTTTTAAATATTCAGGTTTTTTCCAAAAGAAAGCCGGCCTATTTCCCGAGGCCGGTTTTTTTATGGCCCTACGCCTGTAAACTTAAAAATCAAATTAGTAAATTTGCACTTCTATAAAAGAAACCCTCGATTATGTTCGAAAATTTAAGCGATAAGTTAGATAAAGCCTTACATATACTAAAAGGCCACGGAAAGATTACCGAAGTAAACGTTGCCGATACCCTTAAAGAAGTGCGCCGTGCATTGCTAGATGCCGACGTTAACTTTAAAATTGCCAAAGATTTTACCAATACTGTAAAAGAAAAAGCACTCGGTCAGAATGTACTTACTACCCTGCAACCGGGGCAGCTAATGGTAAAGCTGGTAAAAGACGAGCTTACAGAGCTAATGGGGGGCGACACGGCAGGTGTTAACCTTTCGGGTAATCCTTCTATTATACTGATGTCGGGGCTTCAGGGTTCGGGTAAAACAACTTTTTCAGGTAAGCTTGCCAACTTCCTTAAAACTAAAAAGAACAAAAAGCCATTACTTGTAGCGTGCGACGTTTACCGTCCCGCGGCAATTAATCAGCTTCATGTGGTTGGGGGCCAGATAGGGGTAGAGGTGTACTCTGAAGAAGGGAATAAAAACCCGGTACAGATAGCACAAAACGCCATAGCCCACGCAAAGGCAAACGGTTTTAATGTGGTAATTGTAGATACCGCCGGACGCCTTGCCGTGGATGAGGAAATGATGAACGAAATTGCCAATGTTCATAAAGCCATAAACCCACAGGAAACGCTTTTTGTAGTGGACTCCATGACCGGTCAGGATGCCGTTAATACAGCGAAAGCGTTTAACGACAGGCTTAACTTTGACGGTGTGGTACTTACCAAGCTTGATGGTGATACACGTGGTGGTGCCGCTATATCTATCAAATCGGTAGTTAATAAGCCGATAAAATTCATCGGTACAGGCGAAAAAATGGAAGCTATAGATGTTTTCCACCCAAGCCGTATGGCCGACCGTATATTGGGCATGGGAGACGTTATATCGCTTGTGGAACGTGCACAGGAGCAGTATGATGAAGAAGAGGCACGCAAGCTACAAAAGAAGATAGCCAAGAATGAATTCGGCTTTGACGATTTCCTTTCGCAGATACAGCAGGTAAAAAAGATGGGTAACATGAAAGACCTTATCGGGATGATACCCGGTGCAGGCAAAGCCCTTAAAGATGTAGAGATTGAAGATGATGCCTTTAAGCACATTGAAGCAATAATACACTCTATGACGCCCGAAGAGCGCACCAGGCCATCGGTACTTGATGCGAAACGCAAAAACCGTATAGCAAAAGGATCGGGTACCTCTATACAGCAGGTTAACCAGTTGCTCAAACAGTTTGACCAAATGAGCAAAATGATGAAGATGATGCAGGGCGGGGGCGCCAGGAACATGATGCGGATGATGGGTGGCATGAAAGGCATGAAGCCGTAACTGCAAAACATATACTAAAGGCGCGGGTAACCGCGTCTTTTTAATTGGTATTCTATTCTAAAACTATATACACAACACAAATGCAATTATTAGACGGTAAAAAAACCTCGGAGGATATCAAGAACGAGATAGCCGCCCAGGTTGACAAAATGAAGCAAAACGGCGAGAAGGTACCGCACCTTGCCGCTGTAATAGTGGGTAATGACGGGGCAAGCCTTACTTATGTTGGCAGTAAAGTTAAGGCCTGCGAGCGTGTAGGGTTTGAATCTACACTTATTAAGATGCCAAGTACTACATCTGAAATGGAGCTGCTTAAAAAAATAGAGGAGCTAAACCAGGATGATAATATAGATGGATTTATAGTACAGCTACCCTTACCTGACCAGATAGATACTCAAAAGGTTATCATGGCCATAGACCCGAGTAAGGATGTAGATGGTTTTCACCCGGAGAATTTTGGTAAAATGGCGCTGGATATGACAACGTTTATCCCGGCCACACCATTTGGTATATTAGAGTTGTTAGAGCGCTATAATGTGCAGACTGCCGGTAAGCATACAGTAGTAATAGGGCGCAGCCATATTGTGGGCAGGCCTATGAGCATACTGATGGGGCGCAAGGGCTTTCCGGGTAATAGTACCGTAACGCTTACGCACAGCCATACCAAGAACATTAACCAGATAACCACACAGGCCGATATTATTATTACCGCACTTGGCGTGCCCAACTACTTGAAAGCCGAAATGATTAAGGATGATGCAGTGGTTATAGATGTGGGTATTACCCGCGTGCCGGATGAAACCAGCGAAAGGGGATACAGGATTACCGGAGATGTAGATTTTGATAATGTAAGCAAAAAAGCATCTTTTATTACGCCAGTTCCCGGTGGAGTAGGGCCTATGACAATTGCAATGCTCCTTAAGAATACGCTTTTAGCGAGGGAGCAAAGAAAATACAGGAAATAATTAAAAAGGGCTGTCGATTGAAGGACAGCCCTTTTATAATTTTAGAAATCTGTAGCGGTGCTTACATGTTTCCAGTTTTCAGTTTCATTGTGAAGGAAACTTATCTTGTTTTGTGCCATTTGCAGCGCATCACTCCCAAGGAAAAGGTACAAAGGTGCATTCTCAATGCCTGCAACCTTTAATATCTCTGTAACACCTTTAACCGGGTCGCCCTGCTGGTTGCCTTTAATCTGGTTTTGGTGTATAGATAGTACATTGCGCACTTCTTTATACTCTTCCATTTGTTTTGCAGGGGTAATAAGCGAATCAGACTCCAGGAAGTTCGTCCTGAAGTACCCCGGTAATACAAGGCTTACCTTTATGCCGAAAGGTTTAGCTTCTACCTGAAGGGCTTCAGTAAAGCCTACTACCGCAAACTTGGTGGCACAGTAAATTCCGAAACCGGGAAAACCGCCTGTAACGCCTGCAATAGATGAGATATTAAAAATGTGGCCAGACTCTTGCCTGCGCAGGTGTGGCATAACCTGCCTGATAACATTAAGGGAGCCGAATACATTTACATCAAAATTATGTCGTGCTTCAGCATCGCTTAGCTCTTCAAGGCTGCCTGCAAGTCCGTACCCGGCATTGTTAACCACATAATCTATCCTGCCGAATTTCGCTATGGTTTCGGCAACAGCATTACTCACGCTGTTTTCATTAGTCAGCTCTACCTCAAGCGGAAGAAAGTTCTCACTGTCAGTACCGGCAGCTTTTTTAAGCCCTTCAAAACTGCGTGATGTTGCGGCAATAGCATCTCCGTTTGCTAATACCTGCTTAATAAATTCAAGCCCAAACCCTTTGCTTGCGCCGGTTACAAACCATACTTTTTTTGCTTTTTGATTTTCCATACTGTTTGTTTTTTAATTACAATACAAAGGTATGGGCAACTTGTATGCTGCTTATTGCTCAGGGCAAACCAATACTTGTAAAAATCAAACAGTCCTGTATCGTGATGGAGTTAAAGAGGTGTGTTTCCTGAAAAAATTATTAAAATGTGAAGCTTCTTCAAAACCAAGGCTGTTGCTGATTTCAGACACATTCCAGTCGGTATGCCTAAGTAGTGCTTTGGCTTCAGCTACAAGCCTTTCACTTATAATGGTGGTAGTGGTTTTGCCTGTAGTAGCTTTTACTGCACGGTTAAGGTGGTTAACATGCACAGCCAGGCTCTCGGCAAAGCTGCGGGCCGATTTCATGGTAAAGCGCTGCTGTGGTGTCTCAATGGGGAACTGCCGCTCTAACAGCTCGCGAAAAACCGATGTAATTCGTGTATTTGCATTAGGGTGGTCATATAAATTAGAAGCCGGTTCTGTTTTTAGTGCCAGGTGTATTAATTCGTTGAGGTAACTGCGCAGCAGGTCGTACTTAAAAGCATAATCCGACTTGATTTCGGTAAGCATTTTCTCAAAAACAGCTACAATTGCCTGTTCATCAGTCTGGTTTAATATATATGAAGGCTTACCGCCAATGGCAAACATAGGCAGTTCCTGAAGGCTGCCACGCAGCTTTTCTGTAAAAAAAGGTTCAGTAAAGATGCAGAAATATCCTGTTGCCTCGCCCGAAATGTGTTCCCAGGTATAAGGGACCTTCGGGTTAAAGAAAATCATAGAAGTACCATCTACCTCAATGCTTTTATCGGCATAATGGTAGCGGTTAACACCCCTGATGAGTGTTATTTTGTAGTAATCACGGCGGGCGTATTGAATTGTGGTTGTGCCGGAAAGGCAGTCTTCTATCCTGAAAATATTAAAGTGCCCAGCTGTGGCATTCATATTTTCGGGAAGTGGCTGCATTTTATGCTCATAAAATTCTTTTAGGCCTTCTGTTTTCATAAGATGCAAATTTCAAACAAAGATACAAAAAGGACTTATTTGAAAGGTGTCATTCCGAACGTAATTTTATGAAGTGAAGAATCTCAATTATTGGGTTAGCAAGAGATTCCTCCTTCGTAAGAATGACAATATTACCTGTAAAGAAAACTTTTGAAGCAGCGCTTTATGATTTTTTTACAAACTCGGTGCGGAGTACCATAGCCACTTTATTCACGCGGCAGTCTATCTCGGCAGGATCATCGGTAAGGCGAATGTTCTTTACGGTAGTGCCTCTTTTAATAACCGCCGAAGAGCCTTTTACTTTAAGGTCTTTAATTACAGTTACAGTATCGCCGTCATTCAATATATTACCGTTGCTGTCTTTTACTTCCATAGTTCTGGTTGGTGTTTTTATTTTTGTCAGGGTTTGGTTTGCTGTTGTTGCGAGGTGCATTCTTTGGCAGGCTGGCCTCTTCTGTTTTGCTGCTGGGTTCTATCAGCTTGTTAAGTTCTTTAATTTCGGTAGGGGTTAGCTCCCTGTAGCGCCCAACGGCAACATCAAGCGAAATATTAATGATACGGATGCGTTTAAGCGCTGTAACCTCATATCCCAGGTATTCGCACATACGGCGTATTTGGCGGTTTAGGCCCTGCGTGAGCACTATCCTGAAAACATATTTGCTTATCTGCTCTACCTTGCATTTACGGGTAACGGTATCCAGTATCGGCACACCATTGCCCATGCGCTGTATGAACCTGTCGGTAATGGGTTTATTTACCGTAACTACATATTCCTTTTCGTGGTTGTTGCGCGCGCGCAATATCTTGTTTACAATATCGCCATCATCTGTCATAAAAATAAGGCCTTCGCTTGCCTTATCAAGCCTCCCTATGGGGAAAATACGCTTTGGGTAGTTAATGTAGTCAACAATATTGTTTTTTACATCCTGGTTAGTGGTACACTCTATACCCACCGGTTTGTTGAATGCAAGGTAGGTGTGCCGCCCTGTTTTTTCTCGTATGAGTTTTCCGTCAATGCGCACTTCATCATCCGGAGACACTTTTGTGCCCAGCTCCGGCAATACGCCGTTAATCGTTACACGACCTTCTTCAATAAGCTTATCGGCTTCCCTGCGGGAACAATAGCCGGTTTCTGCAATAAATTTATTAAGCCGTTTCAGTTCGTCTTCCATGCTGTAAAAATAGTGAATTTTAGGCTGTGTCAGCCTTTAAGAAACACGCAGATTTGATTGTACAGCGTGTCATCGTGCATACTGTGGCCAAGCCCGTTTGTAGTGATAAACTGTGCGTTTTGCCACGCTGCGGCTATTTTTTTTCCTTCTTTATAGCTTACCACCTCATCATCTGTATCATGTGCCAAAAGCCCGGGAATGGTTATTTTTTTAGCAAACAGGCTGCCTGAAAATTCATCAATCTTAATTTTAAAATGCTCAAAAAAGTGTTTTTTAAGCATTACAAATACATTGCTGTTCAGGCTAAGCAGGCCTGCATAGTTGGTAAGCAGTGTGTTAAGGTCACTCGGTGCGCCTAAAACTACCATTTTCTGTATAATACGGTTAGGGTAGTGCGACTGGTAATAGAGTGCTGTAGCCCCACCGACAGAATGGCCGATTAAAAAATCAGGTTTAAGGCTGCGCACTATGACATCTATAAACTCGGCGTAGCGGGGTATATTGAACTCCTGACCTGATGAGAGGCCATGTGCAGGTGCGTCAAGTGCAATGATGGTGTAATTGTCTTTGAGGAGGTAGGGGATAAAGAGTTCCCAGCGGGAGGCATTGCTTTCCCACCCGTGTACCAGCAGTACTTTTTTTTCGCCATTGCCCCATTTATACATCTGGAACACAAACTGGTCGTGCGTGAGCATTTCGGCCTCTGCTTCTTTTAGTATATCGGGGAGTTGTTCCTGAGTGAGCCTGCCGTCGCGTGGCGTACTGAAATACTTGTAGGCGAGTGTACTGGCCTTTTTAGGGGCTATGTAGCCAAGCAGGTTAATATAAAGTCCGATACTTTTTGTGAGTATATAGGTAAGAACCTTTTGCATGTAGTAAAAAAAGCCCCCCGCGTAGCGGAGGGCTGTTGTATTATAACTTAGCGAACAATTGTTCCATTTTTTCTCTTTCTTCTTCGGCAAGCACGCTGTCAACCAGTATCCTTCCGCTGTGCTCGTCAGTAAGTATTTTTTTACGGCTGGCAATTTCCATCTGGGTTTGCGGTGGTATGGTAAAGTAAGAACCTGCCGAAGCGCCCCTTTCTATAGAAACCACTGCAAGGCCGTTCCTCACGCTGCCGCGAATCCTCTTATAAGCGCTTAAAAGCCTTTCTTCAATCAGCGCTTCAAACTCAGCAGATTTTTCCATAAGGAAATTTTCTTCTTTCTCAGTTTCTGCCATTATAGCATCAAGCTCCGATTTTTTGTGCTGCAGGTGTGTTTTCCTGTCTTCCAGCTTTTGCTCGCTTTGCTCTATAACTTCTTTTTTGTGCTCTATAGAAGCCCGCATTTCTTTAATGTGCTTTTCTGCAAGCTGTATTTCAAGCTCCTGAAATTCAATCTCTTTAGAAAGTGAGTTGAACTCGCGGTTGTTGCGCACATTTTTTTGCTGTTCTGTGTATTTTTTGATGGCAGCCTTATGCTCATCAATAGCATTTTTCTTTTCCTTAATCTGGTCTTCAATTGACTCAAGGTCGCTTTTCAGTTTTTCAAGCCTTGTGGTAAGTCCTGCCACTTCGTCTTCCAGGTCTTCCACCTCAAGCGGAAGCTCGCCGCGCACATTCCTTATTTCGTCTATTCTTGAATCAATTAACTGTAAATCGTAAAGTGCCCTTAATTTATCTTCAACACTTATTTCCTTGGTAGTAGCCATATTTGTAAGTACTTAACTATATTTGTTTTTCTTCCGAATAAAATGAATGCAAAATTAGCGATTTTTTTCGTAACATACCTAATGATAAAAAAATATTACAGATAAAACAAAACCTTTCAGTATAAACTGGAAACATAACTGTTTTAATTTACTTATGCACTTTCAGAATCAATTAGATAAAGCCAAAGAAGAGCTGAAAGCAGGTTTAAAGCAAAAGGCAGCTAACAGGTTAAAAAATGTAATTAACGTTTTCCCTGATGAAATGGGTGCAAGGCATATGCTTGCCGAACTCTATTATAATGCAGGCTTTCTTGATATGGCCGGCAGGTATTGGTACTTATCAGAACCAGTTAGTGACGAAATAAAATTAAGCATTGAAGCTTATAACAAAACTATAAATTACTCTCCAGTACAGGCTTTAAAGGATATAAAATACCGAGGTGATAAAAGCGGCTTGCCCAAATATGCAGCAATGCGTTTGCAACAGCTTGAAAGCAGTGCCGCAGCTATGGGGCATACTATACCTGTATTTACAAGCAAAAAGAATATCAAACCAACGCGAAAAATGAAAAATAAGCTGTATATGAAATTGCAGTCTTACTTTTTTAAGCTTATTGTATTGTTCCTGTTTATTAGCCTTATTGTAGGGGTTATTACTGTGTTTGTATTTCTTTTCAATTTATAGTAAACGCTCTGCCTAAATATATTTTACAGGGTTTGTGTCAGTTTCTGTTATATATACTGGGGTACTCGCTGTAATTTCTTGAAGGTAACCTGCTATATAGTCTTTTACATAGCGTTCGCTTTCATAGTGGCCTATGTCTGCCAGTATTATTTTTCCTTCAGCTTCATAAAAATTATGATATTTTAAATCGGCTGTAAGGTAAGCGTCAGCGCCTGCTACTATGGCGTTTTTAATGGCAAACGCGCCAGATCCGCCCAGTACAGCAACCTTTTTTATCTGTTTTTTTTTAAAAGCACTGTGCCTTATGCCGCCGCATTGCATTTTCTCTTTAACCATTATAAGGAATTCTTCCTCATCCATGGGTGTTTCAAGCTCGCCAACCATACCCAATCCGATATTTTGGTGGCGGTTCATCAGGCTGTATATTTCATAAGCCACCTCTTCATAAATATGGTTGCTGAAAAGCGTTTTAAGTATTTCAGCTTCAAGGTGCTTTTCAAAAGTGACTTCAATTTTAATTTCGCGGCTTTCAATAAATTCGCCTACTGCTCCAACCACGGGGTTACTCTCGTTGTTTCCTAAGTAGGTACCAATGCCCTGCGAGTTAAAGCTGCAGTTTTCATAATTACCAATATTGCCTGCCCCGGCGTTAAAAAGCGCATTACGAAGCTCATCGGCATTTTCGGGTGTGGTATAGGTAACCAGCTTGCGGATGTAGTTTTCCTTCGGTACCAGTATTTTTGTATTTATTAGCCCCAGCGCTTTGCAGAATATTTTATTTACACCCTGCTTGTGGTTATCTAATGCAGTGTGCACTGCATAAATGGCAATGTCATTTTTTATGGCTTTAAGTAAAGAGCGCTCTACATAATTTTTCCCGGTTATGTTCTTAAGCCCTGAAAACAATATTGGGTGAAAACACACTACAAGGTTACAGTTTTTAGTAATGGCCTCGTCAATAACAGCTTCTATTGCGTCATGGCAAACCAGTATGCCGGTAAGCGGAGTGTTTTTATCTCCCGCAAGCAGCCCTACATTATCAAAATCTTCTGCATAAGCAAGTGGTGCCATACGTTCAAGAAGGGCAATTGCATCGGTAATTTTCATTTATAACCTTTTTTGTTTGGTTTCCAAATATACTTATTTGCGGTTGTTACAGTCAATAAAAAACTGCCGTAAGGCAGTTGTGATATTTTAGTTACACTCGTAACCGGAATCTTCGGCGCTGCTGATGTATTCTTCATAGTCTATAGTAGTGTCCTCATCATTTATATAGGCATTACCATTTTCACCCTCACAAACAGACTCCGAGATATTAACTCCTTCCTGATTAAATGTACATACAGCACAGTTAGAACTACTGTCGTCAGAGGAGCATGAAAATAAGACCATTACCGTAAAGGCAGATACCGCAAAAACAATTTTTTTCATTGTATTAATATTATGTTGTTAAGCTATAAAAGTAAAGAATCCAGAAGATACAGGCCTTAACCATCAAGTTAAAACATTTATAAATTAAGCTGGTTTCAACCTTAAACAAATTTTAATTTTTTTTATGTTATTAAAAAAATATTATTATGTTTGCCAAAATCTTAACAATAACACATTACTACTATGAAAAAATTATTAATGGTATCTGCTCTTGCTCTTGCAGGTTTGACATTTACAGCTTGTGGCGACGATGATGGAGGCGGATCAAGCGCTTCACTTGAAGGAAAATGGTATTTTTCTAAGACAGGTACGGCTGTTGGAGGTCAGGAGGCATTTATTGATTATGACCACGAAGAAGGTTGTGAGAAAGACTATGTTGAGTTTGTTGAAGGTGGTGTTTACAGGGATGTATCACACTGGAGTGACTGTGAAACTGATATAGAAACAGATACATGGTCGAGAAGTGGCAACACTATTACCGTAGGTACCGGTGCTGATGCAATTTCAGGAACAATCAGTAAGCTTACTGGAAGTGAACTTAGAATAAGTACTACCGAAGAAATGGGTGGGCAAAATTTTAATTCTATAACTGTATTTACAAGAGAATAGTTATAAAAACTAATTTGTCTTAAATTTAAAAGTGTCCATATTGGGCACTTTTTTTATATTTACATATCAATTAATAAAGCCTTGCGAAAAATTTTACTGCCATTTTCCCTGATATATTTACTTATAACTGCTATAAGAAATATTCTTTATAACAAAGGTTTGTTTAAAAGCTATTCATTTTCGCTCCCTGTTATTGTTATTGGTAACCTGAGTACAGGCGGCACAGGTAAATCTCCAATGACCGAATATTTAATTCGCCTGTTGAAAGACAAATATAAACTTGCTACCCTAAGCAGGGGGTATAAAAGAAAGACGAAAGGTTTTGTACTGGCAGACAACAAAGCTACTGCCTTAACCATGGGTGATGAGCCTTACCAGTTCTATACTAAGTTTAGCGACATAACAGTTGCTGTAGATGCCGACAGGGTAAATGGTGTAAACAGATTGCTTGAACTTAATGAAAAGCCGGATGTAATTGTACTTGATGATGCCTACCAGCACCGCAGGCTGAAAGCAGGCTTTTATATTTTGCTGACAGCTTATTCTGACCTGTATGCAGATGATTACTTGCTGCCCGCAGGCAATTTACGGGAGAGGAGGGCAGGGGCAAAGCGTGCCGATGTTATTGTTGTAACTAAGTGCCCGAGTGCTTTAACGCTGCAGGAGCAGGAGGCTGTTATAAAAAAACTAAAACCACTAAAAGCGCAACAGGTGTTTTTTACATCTATTGGTTATGATGATCATGTATACTCTGAAACGGGTAAAATAGCAGTAACAGAAGTAAAGCAGCAGCAAAATATACTGGTTGCGGGCATTGCCAAGCCCAAGCCCTTTTTCGATTATGTAATGGGTAGCGATGATATTATCAAGCCCTACCCAGACCATCATGACTTTACAGAAAGGGAAATAGCGGAGCTTACAGCTCTTGCTGAAAGCAGGATTATAATTACCACCGAAAAAGATTATATGAGGCTTAAAGGCAGGATACCTGCCGGCAAATTACATTACCTGCCCATAAAAACCGTATTTTTAAATAACGGCGGGCAATTCGACAAAACAATATTAGATTATGTGGGAAAAAGTACAGCAAACGGTTGAATACATAAAGCAAAAAACAGGCTTTGCACCTGAGTATGGTGTAATACTCGGCTCGGGGCTGGGAGGTTTTGCTGAAGATATTACTATTGAACATTCGTTGCCATACCATGAAATACCTAACTTTCCTGTTTCTACTGTGGCAGGGCATAAAGGCAGGCTTATTTTCGGGACAGTAGGCTCAAAGAAAGTAGTCGCCATGCAGGGGCGCTTTCATTATTATGAAGGCTACAGCATGCAGGAGGTTACTTTCCCCGTCAGGGTAATGAAGTACCTTGGCGTTAGCAGGTTTATTGTAAGCAATGCATCAGGCGGGGTAAACCCCTATTACCATGTTGGGGATATTGTTATTATTTATGACCATATTAACCTGATGCCCGAGCATCCGCTGAGGGGTAAAAACGATGAGCGTTTTGGCCCACGCTTTGTAAACATGAGCGAGCCTTACAGCCGTAACATGATCAACAAAGCGAAAGAAGTTGCCAAAAACCTGAACATAGAGGTTAAAGATGGTATTTACCTCGGGTTACAAGGGCCTACTTTTGAAACACTTTCTGAATACAGGATGGTTAAAACGCTGGGAGCCGACTGTGTTGGAATGTCAACCGTGCCGGAAGTTATAGTAGCCCGCCATATGGATATGGAGTGCTTTGGCGTATCTGTAATTACCGATATGGGCAATGAAGATACTATTGCTGAGGTAAACCATGAAGAAGTGTTACAGGCAGCCAAAAAAGCCGAACCGAAAGTGCGCACCCTTATTGCAGAACTGATTAAGGCTTATTGATTCTTTTTACTGATGTAGGCAATAAGGTCTATTAACCTGCTGGAGTAGCCTATCTCGTTATCATACCAGCCTACAACTTTTACCATTTTATCTATTACAGAGGTTAGCTGCGAATCAAAAAGGCAGGAATTGGTGTTGCCTAAAATATCTACACTTACAATCGGGTCTTCGGTATAGGCAAGAATACCTTTAAGTTCATTATCGGCGGCAGTTTTAAAAGCAGCATTAATTTCTTCAATGCTTACTTCGCGTTTTACATAACAGGTAATGTCAGTCAGCGAACCGTCGGGTACCGGTACACGTATGCCGCTGCCACCGAGTTTTCCTTCAAATTCAGGAAATACTTTGGTCAGGGCTTTTGCAGCGCCCGTTGTAGTTGGCACGATAGACTGAGTTGCTCCCCTCGCCCTGCGAAGGTCTTTATGTGGTTGGTCGTGCAGGCTTTGGTCGGTAGTATAGGAGTGAACAGTAGTAATATAAGCCTTTTTTATACCGCAAAGGTCGTTTATCACCTTCATCATTGGTGCGGCATTATTTGTAGTACAGCTTGCGTTGCTTAATATGGTTTCGGTACCGTCAAGTATATGTTCGTTTACGCCCAATACAACGGTTTTTATCCTGTCATCTTCGGGCGGCGCCGAAAGTATTACCCTTTTAGCCCCGGCTGTAAGGTGCTTTTCTGCATCCTCATAGGTTTTAAATTTACCCGTAGCCTCTACCACTATATCAACATCAAAAGCGCTCCAGTCAATATCCTGTATGTTTTTTTTACGGGTATAATTAAACTCCCTGCCGTTAATTATAATGCTGTTTTCAGTATGGCTTATCTCTCCCTGTAATATGCCGTGTATGCTGTCATACTTAACAAGATGAGCCATAGTGCGGGTATCGGCAATATCATTTATAACGGTAACTTCTATATCAGGGTTATCCAGTAAAAGCCGGAAAAGGTTACGGCCTATACGGCCAAATCCATTAATGGCTATTTTGGTTTTGCTCATTGTTGTATAATTGGTAGCGAAAACGAGAGTTAATATAACATTTAGCTTTTTACCTTATGACTTTCGGCTTTTGGCTAAAGAATATGTTTTTGGGCTTTGTAAGATGAACGCACCAATGCACCGCTTTCCACATGGCGGAAGCCCATTTCAAGCCCAACTTCTTCATACTTCTTAAACTGTTCCGGAGTAATAAACTCTTTTACAGGCAGGTGTTTTTTGCTGGGTTGCAGGTATTGGCCTATGGTAAGCACATCAAGGTTAACATCCCTAAGGTCGCGCATGGTTTGCAGCACTTCTTCCTCAGTTTCGCCCAGGCCAAGCATAATGCCTGACTTTGTCCTGTTAATTCCGCTGGCTTTCAGGTAGCGCAATACCTCAAGGCTACGTTCATATTTAGCCTGTATCCTTACTTCACGTGTTAGCCTTTTCACGGTTTCCATGTTGTGCGAAACCACTTCGGGAGCAACAGCCACAATACGGTCTATGTTTCTTTCTATACCCTGAAAATCAGGTATAAGAGTTTCAAGTGTGGTTTCAGGGTTCATCCTGCGAATAGCCTTTACCGTTTCAGCCCATATAATAGAGCCACCGTCTTTAAGGTCGTCCCTGTCAACACTCGTAATAACTGCGTGCTTAATATTCATTATTTTTATAGAACGCGCCACTTTCTCAGGCTCATCCCAGTCAACCGTTTCGGGTCTTCCGGTCTTTACCCCGCAAAAGCCGCACGAACGGGTGCACACGTTACCCAGTATCATAAAGGTAGCTGTACCCTCGCCCCAGCATTCGCCCATGTTAGGGCAACTGCCCGAGGTGCATATGGTATGCAGCTTATATTTATCTACAAGTCCACGAAGTTCTGTATATTTTTTACCCGTAGGCAGTTTAACCCTCAGCCACTTGGGCTTTTGGGTAAATTGTCCGTTAAGGGCTGTTGGTGTTGCTGTATCAAGTATCGTTTCCATAACAAAAACTTTAGGCTGCAAAGATAAGGGATATTTATCTATTAGCCCATACCATTACCTGCTAATAAAAAAGCGTACCCATTGGGTACGCTTATGTAAAATATTTGTTAGTGCTATTTAGTTTACCTGTAAAACTTCCGCTTTATCATTCATTAAAGCCTCTGCGCTTGCTATGGCATTTACCGTTTTTATAACAGAATCTGGTGTTACCGATATAGTGTCTATACCCAGCCCGACAAGGAATTGTGCAAAGTCAGGAAAATCCGAAGGCCCCTGCCCGCAGATACCCACTTTTACACCTGCTTTTTTAGCGGTTGAAATCAGCATTTCCAACATGCGTTTAACAGCAGGGTTGCGCTCGTCATACAGGTGTGCTACAAGAGACGAATCCCTGTCAAGCCCAAGTGTAAGCTGTGTAAGGTCGTTACTGCCTATAGAGAAACCATCTATATGCTGTGCGAACTCTGCAGCCATAAGTATATTACTCGGTATTTCGGCCATCAGGTAAAGTTCCAGCCCGTGCTCGCCGCGCACCAGGCCATACTCTTTCATCACTTCCTTTACCTTTATCAGTTCTTCTACTGTACGGCAGAAGGGTATCATTACTACCACATTTTTAAGGCCACGCTCTTCACGGGCTTTTTTAATGGCGCGGCACTCTAAGCCAAAAGCTTCTTTGTAGGCATCTGAGTAATAACGGGAAGCACCCCTCCAGCCAATCATTGGGTTTTCTTCTTCCGGCTCAAAATACTTACCGCCAAGCAGGTTGTAATATTCGTTGGTTTTAAAGTCAGAAAAACGCACAATGGTTTTATGCGGATAAAACGAAGCCGCTATTTTAGATATGCCGTCTGCCAGTTTTTCTATAAAGAAATCTTCTTCGTTGGCATAGCCTGTAATTTTCTTTTCTATTGCAGCGGTTAGGCTTCTGTCATTAAGGTCGCGGTGCTGCATCAGTGCAAGCGGGTGAACTTCTATATAGTTATTAATGATGAACTCCTCTCGTGCCAGCCCTACACCTTTATTGGGCAGGTGCGAAAAACGGAACGCAAGCCCCGGAGAGGCTACATTAAGCATGATATCTGTTTTCACTTCAGGTAACAGGCTTAGGTCATACTCAGTTTCAGTATAAGGTACTTCTCCCTCATAAATAAAACCTTTATCACCCTCGGCACATGATGCGGTTACCATCATGCCTTCTTTAATAACCTCTGTAGCGTTACCGCAACCCACAATAGCCGGTATGCCCATTTCGCGCGCTATAATGGCGGCATGGCAGGTGCGCCCGCCCTTATTGGTAATAATAGCCGATGCCTTCTTCATTATTGGTTCCCAGTCCGGGTCAGTCATCTCCGTTACCAGTACATCGCCGGGAGTAAACTCATGGCCTTCGGTTACACGCTTATCGAGCGAATAGATTATAGTAGCTTTTCCGGAACCTATTTTATCGCCAACCGCAATACCTGTAGTAATCACTTTTTCATGGCGGCTTGCATCATCAATACTATATTCGGTTATGGTATTGTGTTCTTTGCGTGAGTGTATTGTTTCCGGCCTTGCCTGTACAATAAATAATTCTTTGGTAAGCCCGTCTATAGCCCATTCAACATCCATTGGTGTCCATTTATCGCGCAGCTTGGTATAATAATCTTCAATAATTACTACCCATTTTGCCAGCTTCAGCACATTATCATCGGTAAGGCAAAAACGTTTCCTTGCTTTTTCTTCAGTAGGTATAATGGTAACACGCTCGTCTCCGCCTTCGCCATACACCATCATTTTGTCTTTGTTACCCAGTTTCTTTTCTATAATAGAATCATACCCCTCTTTAAGTGCAGGCTTAAATACTATAAATTCGTCAGGCGAAACAGCACCCTGCACCAGCATTTCACCAAGCCCAACCGTACCGTTAATAATAACAGCATCTTTAAATCCGCTTTCGGTATCTATAGAGAACGCCACGCCAGAAGCACCAAGGTCGCTGCGCACCATCTTTTGCACGCATACCGACAATCCAAGCTGCATCAGGTCATAATTAAAACGCTCCCTGTAGCTTATCGCCCTGTCGGTAAATAACGAAGCAAAACATTTCCTTATGCTGTCCATAAGCATTTCCGGGCCACGAACGTTAAGGTAGGTTTCCTGCTGCCCTGCAAATGAAGCATCCGGCAGGTCTTCGGCAGTTGCCGAACTCCGTACTGCAACATCGGTAATATCCTGCCCGTATTGCGCCGACAGTTTATGATAGCAGTTAATGATTTCCTCCCTCATCTCGGCAGGAAACTTACCGTTAAGAAAAGCCTGCCTTACCTGCATACCGCCCCTGCGCAACGACTCAATATTGTCGTGGTTGATGGTGTTTATTATGTCTGTAATTTTCTGCTCCAGCCCGTTGTGGTTTAAATAAGCACGGTAAGCATCTACCGTTACTACAAAACCGTCGGGTATGCTAACGCCGAGCTGTGTGAGGTTCTGGAGCATTTCTCCTAATGAGGCGTTTTTACCGCCAACGTTTTCAATGTCGTTTATACCGACACTTTTTAAAGGCAATGTAAAATTCATAGTGTTGTGTGTTTGGGTTTGAAATCAGATTTGTTTGAAAAATGTTCAAAAGTATTGGCTTTATTCTGACTACGAAAACGTTTTAGTTTATATTTATAATAAATTATTCTTAAAAATACTACTGTAATATCATTATAAAATATCTATAGAGTTAAGTACTAAAAACAGGTTTAGCAGAGTTAAGTATATATACATTACACATTTTGCTATCTTTGAATAAAACTGCTGAAAAAAGATGATGAAAAAGATTGCGTTTCTATTATTACTCTTTGTTTGTTTTGGAGCAAAAGCCTCTATGATACTGCTGCCTATGGATGAAACCAGCCAGGTAAACCACCTTAAGGCTTATGGCATTACTTACTGGGCATTAGACAGAAGCTATAAGGCAAACTGGCTGCTTAACTACAGGGGCGGCTCTTTCCTGCTGCCGGATACCGAAGAAATAAGGCGCGAATGCAAGATTAGGGGGGTTAGTTATGAAATACTGAGTGATGCTGAGGCAAACAGCATTATGGATGATATAAGCAGCCCGTCTCAGAACATGGAAACCGTTGTTTTAGAGAAAGCTCCAAAAATAGCTGTGTATTCACCTCCGGGTAAACAGCCGTGGGACGATGCCGTAACACTGGTATTAACCTATGCCGAGATACCATTTACAACTATATATGATGAAGAGGTTTTGAGCGATGCACTGCTGTTGTATGATTGGCTGCACCTGCACCATGAAGATTTTACCGGGCAATATGGTAAATTTTTCGGGGCTTACCGCAATGCACCCTGGTATATTGAGCAGAAAAGGGAAGCGGAAGAACTTGCGGCAAAATTAGGTTACAGTAAGGTGTCTGAAGAAAAGATGGCGGTTGCCGATAAGATTCGCAATTATGTTATTGGAGGAGGGTTTATGTTTGCTATGTGCTCTGCAACCGATAGCTTTGATATTGCGCTTTCTGCAGAAGGTGTAGATATTTGTGAGCCAATGTTTGACGGTGATGCCAGCGACCCGAATTACCAGTCGCGCATAGATTACAACAACGCTTTTGCATTTAAGGATTTTATACTGGAACGGAATCCTGTAGTATATGAGTTTTCGGATATTGATACTACTACTGATAGGCGTATATTGCCTGATAATGATTATTTTACGCTTATGGAGTATTCTGCCAAGTGGGACCCCGTTCCTACCATGCTGTGCCAAAACCACACGCAACTGGTTAAGGGTTTTATGGGGCAGACAACGGCCTTTCGGGCTGACAGGGTAAAGTCTAATATTTTAGTGATGGGAGAGAACAAGCAGAACAATGAAGCCCGCTATATACATGGTACTAAAGGTAAGGGTATGTTTACGTTTTATGGCGGCCACGATCCTGAAGACTATCAGCACAGGGTAGGAGATGCACCAACAGTGCTCGACCTGCACCCTAACTCGCCCGGCTACAGGCTTATACTGAATAATGTGCTTTTTCCTGCCGCCAAGAAAAAGAAACTTAAGACTTAATTGTGTAGAGGTATATAAATAAAAGCCTCCCTATTCGGGAGGCTTTTTTTATTTAAGCGGTGTGTTGCAACCGTTCTTTATCTTCTTTGGCCTGCTGTTCTTTAATGATACTTACCACCAGGTTAATATCTTCGGCAAATGCGGTAATAAAATCACCTTCTTCGGCAATTAAAAGAGCATGGCGCAGCGCCTGCTCCTCATCCGATATTATCTCATGCGTTACATTCCTCCCTGCTTTTTGTAAGCCCTGTAGCATCATATCATTAATATGCTCTTCGGTATTACCGCGAAGGTCTCCTTCCTGCCTTATAATGATGTGGTCAAACATCCTGGCCGCTATAAAGGCACATTCAATAATATCTTCATCACGCCTGTCGCCAATGCCCGATACAATGCCTATTTTTTTACGCGCACCTATGTTTTTGATATAATCTTCTATAGCTTCATAACCATGTGGATTATGTGCATAATCTACCATTACATGATAACTCCGCAGCTCAAACAGGTTCATGCGGCCGGGTGTAAGCTCATAGCCCGGTGTAAAGGTTTGCAGGGCACTGCTTATTTGCTTCACAGAAAAGCCCCACAGGTAGGTAGCAAGTGCAGATGCCAGCGTATTAGCTACCATAAATTTTATTTTTCCGCCGTGTGTTAGCGGTACATTGTGCACATTTGCAATGCGAATGTCTTTACCGTCTTTTTTAACGGTTATATAGCCATTTTCTACAAAAGCGATAATTTTGCCATTGCTGATAAGCTGTTTAACAGTTTCGCTTTCAGGTTCGAGTGTAAAATAAGCCACGTTGCATTTTAAATCTTCGGCTATGGCAAGGCAGTGTTCGTCATCTGCATTTAAAATAGCCCAGCCATCTTTTTTAACGCTATGTACTACAACGCTCTTTACCCGTGCAAGGTCTTCTAAATTATGAATGTCATTCAGCCCCAGGTGATCTTCTTTTATATTGGTTATTATACCAATATCGCACTGGTCAAACGCTATACCCGAACGTAAAATTCCGCCGCGTGCCGTTTCCAGCACGGCAAATTCAACCGAAGGGTCTTTTAATATATACTGAGCGCTGGCAGGCCCGGTGGTATCGCCCTCCATCATCAGCTTATTATTTACATATATACCATCTGTAGTAGTAAAGCCGGTAGTAAAGCCGCTGTTCTGCGCTATATGTGCCGTTAGGCGGGTAGTTGTGGTTTTTCCGTTAGTGCCTGTGATGGATATGACAGGTATACGCCCGGTTTTACCTTGCGGGAATAGCATATCTACTACTGGGGCAGCCACATTGCGCGGTTTGCCCTGGGTAGGGGCAAGGTGCATCCTGAAACCCGGTGCAGCATTTACCTCTAATATGGCTCCGCTGTTTTCTGTTATGGGCTCACTCAGACTTTGTGCCATAATATCAATACCGCATATATCTAGCCCAATTATACGGGCAATCCTTTCTGCAAGGGCAATATTATCGGGGTGTATATCTTCTGTCACATCAACAGATGATCCTCCTGTGCTAAGGTTGGCTGTAGATTTCAGGTAAACCACCTCGTTCTTTCCAAGAACTGTTTCCAGTGTATAGCCTGCTTTTTCCAGCATTACTTCAGTATCGTGGTCAACCTTAATCTTTGTAAGTACATTTTCGTGCCCGTTACCGCGCCTGGTATCAAAATTAACAAGGTCAATCAGCGTTTGTATGCTGTTGTGCCCGTTGCCGGTAACATGTGCCGGTATGCGCTTGGCTGCCGCTACATATTTATTATCTATTACAAGTATCCTGAAATCAAATCCATTAATGTAACGTTCAACCATAACCTTGCGGCTATATTGCTTCGCATGTTCAAATGCTTCCCTCGCTTTATCCCGGTCAGTAATATTGATGGTTGCCCCTTTGCCCTGGTTACCGTCTAAAGGTTTTATAACCAAAGGATAACCTATAGCACTGATAGTTTCTTCTAATTCAGTTTCGTTGCTGCATAATTCTCCTTTAGGCACAGGTATGGCAGCGTTGCCTAATAATTCTTTTGTACGCTGCTTGTCGCATGCCAGGTCAACTGCAAGGGCGCTTGTTTTGCAGGTCATGGTTGCCTGAAAACGCATCTGGTTAGCACCATACCCTAACTGTACCATAGAATCATTACCAAGCCTAATGAAAGGGATTCCTCTTTTCACTGCTTCTTCCACTATACTTTTGGTACTTGGTCCCAAGCAGTTACTTTCGCAAATCTCCTTCATGTTATTTATGTCGGCATAAAGGTCATATTCTTCATTACTGATAACCGCTTCTGCTATCCTTACCGCTGCATGGGCAGCATAAAGCCCTGCTTCTTCATCAGTATAGGCAAACACTACGTTATAAACGCCTTCTTCATTTGTAGAGCGTGTGCGGCCGTAGCCCACATCCATTCCGGCGATTGTTTGTATCTCTAACGCAATATGTTCTATAACATGCCCCATCCAGGTGCCCAGTTCCACACGAAGGAAAAACCCTCCGCGTTTGCCTTCGCTGCAATGGTGTTCTACTAATGAAGGTATAAGTTTTTGCAGCCTGTCCCTGAAACCGGGTATCCTGTCGGTAGGATAATGTTCCAGTTCCTCAAGGTCTAAACGCATTTGTATTAGTTTTTTCCTGTAGTTGCTCCAGACGTTTGGCCCGCGAAGCACCTGAATTTTCCTGATTTTCATGCTTGGATAGATTGTAACG
>NZ_JAMWYY010000112.1 GCF_024305175.1 Flavobacterium sp. | reverse complement strand
GTTATTAAACGCGCTTTTTAATCCACTGTAAAATTTCATTCAGGGCAGCAGGCGCTATGGTTTGCTCTATTTCGCCATACTCAGCAGGAAGCCCGGTAGTGCTTTGCTGGAAGAGGTGGTTAAGCCCCGGCAGTTCTTTAACCGTTACATCTTTGTTACCGCTTTTTGCTGCAGCACGCTTTATGGCTTCAAGGTTGGCTACTGGAGCCACCTGTAAATCGTTACTGCCGTTTATCGCCAGTATGGGGCATTGCACCTTTTCTAAAGCAGGCGCAGGGTTATAGCGTATAAAATTTATATACCACGCCGAGGTAAGCTCAGCAACCTGCATATCGATATATTGTGCCACCTGGCTTTCAGGAATACCTTTAGATATAAATAGTGGCTTAAGTTCTTTATTAAAAATCTCGTCAAGCTTTGCTTTTAAAACATTGATATCTGTTTCCTGCTTAATAGCATCATATATTTTGCGGTTAATGCCACCCAGCTTTGTAAGCTCTGCTTCGGGCATACCGGCAGCTTTGTTAATCAGGTAGTTTTGCAGCAGCATAAGTTCGTCTCCCGGTATGGCAGTACCTGCCAGAAGGACTATAAAGCCTGTATCTTTATTTGTATTTGCCACTATTGGCGCTATAATTCCGCCTTCGCTGTGCCCTATCAGGCCTGTTTTCTTTTT
The DNA here is from genome assembly GCF_024305175.1 of Flavobacterium sp. Lineage (GTDB taxonomy): Bacteria > Bacteroidota > Bacteroidia > Flavobacteriales > Flavobacteriaceae > Flavobacterium. The sequence goes on along the minus strand of NZ_JAMWYY010000112.1, from coordinate 1,031 downwards.
ATTAATTTCGGGCCTCGACTGCAAATAAGCCAACGCGGCGGCGGCATCGGCTGCAAAATCTTCTGTGGTTGCACCGGCAAATTTACCGCCGGATGCTCCTGTGCCCCTGTCATCATAACGAAGCACCGCTATACCATTACGGGTTAAATAATCGGCAATCACCAAAAAAGGCTTGTGCCCAAGCAGTTCTTCATTACGGTCCTGAGGCCCGCTACCGCTTATAAGTACTACAGCAGGAAAGTTGCCTTTCTGTTGCGGTAGCGTTAGCGTACCTGAGAGTATTATCCCCTGTTTTGCATTTGTAAAGGTTACATCCTCTGAATGGTATGGATACGGTTTTACAGGTTCTTGTGGTCGTTTTGGCGCTTCGGTTTTAACTTCTTCCCTGCCCAGGTTTAGCGGCATAGGGAAATTATTTTGAGTGAAAGTTCCTGTAATTATATTATCTGCATAAGTGCCTTTATATTCTGCTTTAATGGCAGGTATGGTAAATGTAAGTGTGTTATCAGTAAAAGCTATTTTACTAACCGGAATTCCTTCTGCGCCCTGGTCAGGGCTGTCTAAGGTTGCAGTATAGCTATCCTGTGCTTTATTTACATGCAGTGTAAGCCTTAGCTGCCCGCCCGGAAATTTAACGAGTCCGTACCAGTTACCTGTAACATCCTGCGCGAAGGCCGCAGCTGTAAAAAAAAGAAGAAAGAATAGGATTTGCTTTTTCATGAATTGTGGTTTTAGTTATCAAATATACTTAAAACTAATGGGCATAAAAAAAGCCCCCAAACGGGAGCTGCTATTAAAACTTCTTGTTAATGTAATACTTCGCATCTAAATCATCATCTTCAAAAGCATTAAAATTTAGTGGTTTTGGCTTTGGTTTTTTGCCTGCCACCTTTTTCTTCCACATCTCAAAATTGTCCGTGGATAGCCTTTTACGCATAATTTCAGTTACTTCCTTTTCAGATAAACCAAATTCCTTCTTTATTTCCTCAAAAGGCTTTTTCTCCTCCTGAGCCAGCGTTACTATCCTGTCA
>NZ_JAMWYY010000111.1 GCF_024305175.1 Flavobacterium sp. | reverse complement strand
AAAAAAGAGGAACTTAAAAAAGCTCCTCTTTTAGATATTTAAGTCTTAAATTTTAGTTCTTAATAATTTTTTGGGTTGAAGTTCCTTTGTCGGTTGTGATTTTAACAAGATATAACCCAATTTTTAAAGAAGAAACATCCATTTTTTTGCCTGAACCGTTAAGGCACTTTCTGCCGTTAAGGTCATAAACGGTAATGTTTTGCAACTCACTGCCGTAGGTGTTAATATTGAGGTAGTTAACTACCGGGTTAGGATATACAGAAACCTTGTTTTGAAGGGCATCTGTTAGCCCTGATGTTTCTGCAACAATTTCAGTTTCGGCGGTGTTGGTAATCACAGGCTCGTTAAAGTCGAAAAAGATACCTGCGCCATTATAAAATATGTCACCTAATACTACAGTGCTTTGCGGCTTAATCCTGTAGGTTACAAAACCGTGGCTGCCCGGCTCGTCACTTTCATCATCCGGCAGGTTTATATCATTAAATAAAAATTCAAGATCGCCTTCTTCACGGTTAACCGTATAATAATGGCTTGCTGCTATCGGCTGAAAAGTATCCCAGTCCAGCTTTTCGTCAAGCTCATTCTCAAGCCTTACATTTATGGCTGAGGCCGTACCCGTATTCTGGAACCTGATAGTATAAGTTAAATAATCATCAGCCTGCTCTAAAAGTATTTCAGGGCCTTCATGCACAATAATATCATTAGGGTCCCATGAATTGATTATGGTTTGCTGCATTACCGCTGTATTATCATCTGGTAAGTCATCTGTCTCGTTATGTGTTACCTCCAGGGTAAAGTTTACCATTTCTCCGCCAACATTTGTGGGTGGAGCAAGCGTATAAAGGTCAATAACATAATTTTCTGCAGCAAATGCAGCCATATCGCCAATGGTAAAAGTAATGGTGTTGCCTGTTGCAGCACTGTTACCTTCGGATGAGGTATAATCAAACCTGTTGTCATCAAAAGTAACAGTAGCGATAACATTATTTAAAAGCTCACTGCCGTTATTGCGTACTGTAAGCTGATAGAAAGCATGGAACCCCGGCCTTGCAGCGCCAATGGGTGTAAGTGTTATACTCGCGTCTGTTACGCTTTCAGGTTGTTCCAGGCAAATATCGGCGGTTTCTTCTGTTACAGAGCCGTTAAAGTTTACCGATACCGTAACAGCTTCTGTTGCAGGGAAAAATGATTGCGGTTCCGGCTGAAGTATAATGGTGCTTTCACCATCTCCGATATTATAAACGGTATATTCTCCATTCATATCAGTATAAGTGTAGTAAGCAAACAGTCCATCTATATTAACAGCAATCGGCACAAAAGGCACAATATCGCCTTCCTCACAATTACCATCTCCGTCAGCATCAAAAGTAACTGTGCCGGTAAGTGTATTGCCTGTTAGTACCTGGCTGTATACAGGCCCTACCCATTCGCTAACGCCCCCCTGCTGGCAAAGGCTTCTTATATATATCTGGTAAGTGCTTTCTACTGTAAGCCCTGTAAAAACATAAGGGCTTGATGTTGCAATTACACCCTGCTCATTTCCTGTAAAGGGAACCCCGGCAGGCAGTATGATTATCTCATAATCAGATACGCCCGGCGCTTCATCCCAGCTCAAGGTCAGCTCGGTACCTGTTGCTTCGCTTATCATTACATTTAACGGCTGCACACAACCTTCTGTAACCGATACCTCATCAACAAGCCAACCGTCACCATCATCTGTAACCAGCACAAAAGCAATATGCACCTCTACCCCTGTATATACAGATGGGATGTTTACAACCTTTTGTGTATATGTGGTTTGAGAGGGGTTAATTTCGGTTTCTGTCCATTGCTGCATCAAGGTATAACTGCTTAAATCCTGAGGATCATCAACCGTAACCATCATGCGGTAAAGGCTCCCCTGGTTATTATTCTGGAGCAGGCGTGAGTAAAAAGAAATTATTCCGTTTGGCGGTACCGTTATTGCAGGGGTTATCAGCCAGTCTTCAGCAGTTCCTGTTGGTACATCTTCTCCAATTATGTAGGCTGCATGATTACCCTGATAAGGTGGCAGTACAGGGCTTGCTAAAGGTGTTTGGCTCCAGCTTTCTCCGGTACCAACACCATTGCCGGTTACTGTCCAGCCTTCAGGCGGGAAACTCTGCTCAAATCCTTCTACAGGAATTTGTGCATAAGCACCTGCAAATACTAATAGTAAAAAAACGAGTAATTTTTCTTTCATAACAAATTGTTTTTATAGTTTGTAAT
>NZ_JAMWYY010000110.1 GCF_024305175.1 Flavobacterium sp. | reverse complement strand
AATTAGCACAAGTTGAATTTGTAAAAAATATTTCTTCTGAAAGTTTATCAAAAAAATATACAGTACCTCCCCATTCTCCAAAACAATCACAAAAAACTAAAAATTCATCATCCTCAAATAATTTCGGTTGTTTATCTAAAGGAATTTTAGTTTTCAATCTTACCCACTTTTCATTATTCCATTCATAAATTTTACTTCCTGATAATGCACATAACTTATTATCAATTATCCAATGATATTTAAATTTTTTAGTATTCAATTTACTCTCAAACTCAATATTTCTTTCAAAACTTTCGAGATTATAACAAGAAAATTTTCCGTCCTGAAATAATGAAATCAAATTATCGTCAAGAATTACAGAATAAGACAATGGATAATTTTTCCCTTTCTCATTATGGTCTTCATAATAATTATAATCCTCATTATAATATGGATTTTCAATAATAAAATGTTTCGTCGTAAAATCTAATGGATTTTTACTCGCAGAAAAATTAAAAAATTCTCCTTCCACTTTTTCATTATATATCCATTCTCCAGGCTTTCCTCCAATTAACTCAATATATTGAATAATTTTACTTTGAAGCATTTGAAGAGTTTCTATATTAGCATCATTTTGCCCCTCTGCTGAAAGTGGAAAAATAAATATTAGTAATATAAAAAAGTATTTGTTTACCATTATTACACTCTAAGAGTTTAAACAAATATATAAAAACCCACTCTTTATCGGAGCGGGTTTTAAATTATAATATGTAACTAATTACAAATGCAGTGGCCTGTTATCGGTAGCGGCAAGCGCGGCTTCTTTCATAGCTTCGGCATAGGTTGGGTGTGCATGGCTCATCCTTGAAATATCTTCGGCAGAAGCCCTGAACTCCATTGCCGTAACTGCTTCAGCAATAAGGTCGGCAGTACGGGCACCTATCATGTGTACGCCCAGAACCTCATCTGTTGTCTTATCGGCAAGTATCTTAACGAAACCGTCGGTATCCATACTCGCGCGAGAACGGCCAAGCGCCTTGAACGGGAAACTACCCGACTTATATTCTACTCCGGCTTCTTTAAGCTGCTCTTCGGTTTTACCTACAGCGGCAACCTCAGGCCAGGTATATACAACTCCCGGTATCAGGTTATAATCAATATGCGGCTTTTGCCCGGCAATGGTTTCAGCAACAAAAACACCTTCCTCTTCGGCTTTGTGTGCAAGCATTGCGCCACGCACTACATCGCCTATAGCATAGATATTAGAAACATTTGTTTGCAGGTGGTCATTCACTTCAATCATGCCGCGCTCGGTAACTTTTACACCTGCTTTGTCAGCATTCAATCCATCCGTAAACGGACGACGCCCTACTGATACCAGCGTGTAGTCACCTTCAAGCGTTAGGGTTTCGCCTTTAGCGTTATCAGCTTCCACTTTTACATTAGCACCGTTTCTTTCTACCGATTTCACTTTGTGGCTGGTGTAGAACTTCATACCCTGCTTTTTAAGAACTTTGGTCAGCTCTTTAGAAAGCGCACCATCCATGCCCGGTATAATCCTGTCAAGATACTCTACTACAGATACCTGTGCGCCCAGGCGCAGGTAAACCTGCCCAAGCTCAAGGCCGATAACGCCACCGCCAATAACGATAAGATGTTTTGGTATCTCTTTCAGCTTCAGCGCTTCGGTAGAAGTTATAATCCTTTCTTTATCTATTTTTATAAATGGCAGCGTTGATGGCTTAGAACCTGTTGCTATAATGGTGTATTTAGCCTCTATAGTTTCGCTCTCGCCACCATCTTTAGTCACTTTTATATGAGTTGCATCTTCAAACGAGCCAACACCTTCAAGAACCGTAATTTTATTTTTGTCCATAAGGTATTTAATGCCGCTAACATTTTGCTCCACAACGCCCTGCTTGCGGGCAATCATCTGCTCAAAGTTTACTTTTACCTCACCCGGAATTTCAATACCGTGCTCTTTAAAATGAGAAATGGCATCGTGATAGTGGTGTGAAGAGTCAAGTAAGGCTTTAGATGGTATGCACCCTACGTTAAGGCAGGTACCACCCAGGGTTGGGTATTTCTCTATAATGGCTGTTTTAAACCCAAGCTGTGCACAACGGATGGCTGCCACATACCCGCCGGGGCCCGAACCAATTACGGCTACGTCGAATGAACTCATATTGACTATAGTTTTTGTATGATTTAATTTTTGTAGGCAAATTTAGGGATATGATTTATATGATGGAAAATAATTGGGCTTTAATTTACCCATTAATCATTTAAAAGATCAAAGTAGCATTCACGAAAATTTGTTGACAATGCTGTTAATAAAAAATTTTCATCTATTTAAGAAAATTATCTAAATTGCATTCATAATCAAT